>JAYTAR010000104.1:0-4975 GCA_043737455.1 Sphingomonadales bacterium
ATGATTTCCATGCGCCTAGCTCACTTCACGACATAGGGGAGGAGACCGATGTGCCGCGCCCGCTTGATCGCCTGGGCGAGTTCGCGCTGCTTGGGGGCACTGACGGCGGTAATACGCGAGGGCACGATCTTGCCGCGCTCGGACACAAAGCCCTGCAGCAAACGGACGTCCTTATAGTCGATCTGCGGCGCGTCCTTGGTCGAGAACGGGCAGGTCTTGCGACGGCGGAAAAATGGGCGAGCCATATCTATCTACTCCTTCAAGCCGCTTCGGCGTCGTCGCGACGAGGACGGTCGTCGCGCGGGCGGTCGTCACGCGGGCGATCATCGCGGTCACGACGCGGGCGATCACCGCGATCGCCACGGTCACTGCGCTCCGAACGCTCCGACCGGCGCATCATCGCCGACGGCCCGGTCTCGTGCGCATCGACCCGCAACGACATATAGCGGATGATGTCTTCGTTGATTTGTGTCTGCCGCTCCAGCTCGGCAACGACGTTACCCCCTGCCTCGAACTCCAGCATCACGTAATGCGCCTTGCGGTTCTTGGCGATGCGATACGCAAGGCTGCGTAGCCCCCAGCTCTCGGTCTTGACGACCTTGCCGCCATTGTCCTCGATGATCTTGGTTGCCGTTTCCGCGAGCGTGTCGACTTGCGCTTGCGCAAGATCCTGACGCGCGAGAAACACATGCTCGTATAGAGCCATGCGGTGCTGTCCTTTGCCTGCCGATCGCTGACGCCGCCCCGTGCGGTCGCCCCTCCGGCTCTCATATGCGGCGCGCATGGCAGGTTCGAGCGTGAGTGGCAAGGTCGCGGTTCGCGTCGATGGTGCGACCCGCCGCGCTTGAAGTTGCGTTCCGGCCTCGCCTACAGGATCGGACCGATAGGGAGACAGTTATTGCGCGCATTCGTTTTTCCCGGACAGGGAAGCCAGCTGGTGGGGATGGGCCGCGATGTCGCCGCCGCCAGCGCAGCGGCTCGCGCAATCTTCCAGGAAGTCGATGACACGCTTGGCCAGCACCTGTTCCGGTTGATGACGCAAGGGCCGCAAGAGCAACTAATGCTGACCGCGAACGCGCAACCCGCGATCATGGCGAACGCGCTCGCGACGCTTGCGGTGCTGACGCGTGAGGGCGGGGTTCGACTGGCCGAGGTCGCCGGGTGCGTCGCGGGGCATTCGCTTGGTGAGTACAGTGCGCTCTGTGCCAGTCAGAGCCTTGATCTCGCGACGACGGCACGACTGCTGCGCACGCGCGGCAATGCGATGCAGGCGGCGGTGCCGGTCGGTATCGGCGCGATGGCAGTGCTGCTGGGGCTCGACTTCCCTGCGGTTGCTGCGCTGGTCGCCGAAGCGGCGCAAGGCGAGGTTTGCCAGGCAGCAAATGACAATGGCGGCGGACAGGTCGTTATCTCGGGCCATGCCGCCGCGGTCGAGCGCGCTATCGTCCTGGCCCTCGAACGTGGTGCGAAGCGGGCATTACCCCTGGATGTCTCGGCTCCGTTCCACTGCGCGCTGATGGAGCCTGCCGCACACGCGATGGCTGACGCTCTCGCTGTGGCGCGATTACAAGCGCCGCTCGTCCCGCTTTATGCCAATGTGACAGCGACAGCGGTGACCGAGCCCGACACGATCCGCGCGCTTTTGGTCGAGCAGGTCACAGGCACCGTACGCTGGCGCGAAAGCGTCGAGGCGATGGTCGCCGACGGGGTGACCGAGTTCGTCGAGCTGGGCGGCAAAGTCTTGGGCCCGATGATCAAGCGCATCGATGCGAGTGTTTCAATACGCACGCTCGTTGGCATGAACGACATCGAAGCATTCATAGGAAAAACCTGATATGTTCGACCTGACCGGAATGACCGCACTTGTGACCGGGGCAAGCGGAGGCATCGGTTCGGCAGTTGCGCGGGCGCTTGCGGAGCGCGGAGCGACAGTTGCGCTGTCGGGTACCCGCGAAGACGCGCTGGCTGCAGTTGCCGCGACCATTCCGTCGTCGGTCGTCGTTGCGTGCGACCTGTCCGATCCCGTAGCCGTGGATGCGCTCGTGCCGCGTGCGGTTGCGGAATTGGGCGGGCGGCTCGACATCCTTGTCAACAATGCTGGCGTTACCCGCGATAACCTCATCATGCGGATGAAAGACGAGGAGTGGGACACGGTGATGCGCGTCAATCTTGATGCTGCGTTCCGCCTGATCCGCGCGGCGACCAAGCCGATGATGAAGGCGCGCTTTGGCCGGATCGTGACGATCACCAGCGTCGTCGGTGCGACCGGGAACCCGGGGCAGGCGAATTACGCGGCGTCGAAGGGCGGGCTGACCGCAATGTCGAAGGCATTGGCCCAGGAGCTCGCGAGCCGTTCGATCACCGTCAATTGCGTGGCACCGGGATTCATAAGCTCACCAATGACCGACGCGCTGCCCGACGCACAGAAAACGGCGCTAACGGCGCGCATCCCGGCGGGAAAGCTGGGAGAGGGGGCCGATGTCGCGGGGGCGGTCGTCTATTTGGCCAGCCGCGAAGCCAGCTACGTCACTGGGCAAACGATCCACGTCAACGGCGGCATGGCGATGATTTGATCAAAAGCCTGTCGGTGCCTTGGGTCGGCCGCAGTATTTGGCATCCAGTTCGGCTTTTGCGTCATGGTATTCGGCCGTCAGCTTGGCAACGAATTCGGCGACGCTGGTTGTGCCGGTCACCGATCCGATGCCCTGCCCTGATCCCCAAATGTCCCGCCAGGCCTTGGCCGCCGGTGCGTTGTCGCCCTGACCAAAGTTCATCGTCTTATACTCGCCTTCGGGCAAGTTATCGGGATCGAGCCCGGCGCGCTCGATTGACGCGCGCAGGTAATTGCCGTGAATGCCAGTGAACAGCGAGGAATAGACGATGTCGGAAGCGCGACCCTCCACGATGCCCTGCTTATAATCGGCATCCGCATTGGCTTCGGTCGTCGCGATAAACGCGCTGCCGATGTAGGCGAGGTCAGCACCCGCCGCCTGCGCGGCGAGCACCGAGCGCCCATTGCCGATCGCGCCCGACAGCGCGACGGGACCGTCGAACCAGTCGCGGATCTCGCTCATCAAGGCGAACGGCGACATCGTACCGGCATGGCCACCGGCCCCGGTCGCGACCGGGATCAAGCCATCGGCCCCCTTCTCGATTGCCTTTCGAGCGAAGCGGTCGTTGATGACGTCGTGCAGCACGAGGCCGCCCCAGCCATGGACCGCAGTGTTCAAATCTTCACGCGCGCCCAGCGAAGTGATCGTGATCGGCACCTGCCACTTGGCGCAAGTCATGAGATCAGCCTCGAGCCGATCGTTCGACTTGTGGACGATCTGGTTCACCGCATAGGGCGCGGCCGGGCGGCTGGGGTTTTCGCGGTTCCAGGCCGCTAGCTCCTCGGTAATACGGTGCAGCCATTCGTCGAGCAAAGGCTGCGGACGGGCATTGAGCGCGGGAAAACTGCCGACGATCCCCGCCTTGCACTGCGCGATCACCAGATCGGGCCCGGAGACGATGAATAACGGCGACCCGATGACGGGCAGGCGGAGCGATTGGAGGAGGGGGGGGAGGCTCATGCGCGGTGGTCTTACCGAAACGAGGGTGAGCAGCAAGCAGTCGATTGCCGCTCCCGCACGGGCTCGTTAAGTCGCAGCCGACCGACAGGAGCAACCATTCATGAAAACCCGCGCCGCCGTAGCGTTCGAAGCAAAGCGCCCGCTCGAGATCGTGGAAGTCGACCTCGAAGGACCCAAAGCAGGTGAAGTGCTCGTCGAGCTGCGCGCGACGGGAATTTGCCATACCGACGCCTACACGCTCGACGGTCTCGATTCGGAAGGCATCTTCCCCTCGATCCTCGGCCATGAAGGCGCGGGTATCGTGCGCGAGGTCGGGACGGGCGTTACCAGCGTTGCTCCCGGCGATCACGTCGTTCCGCTGTACACGCCCGAATGTCGGCAGTGCAAAAGCTGCCTGAGCGGCAAGACCAACCTGTGCACCGCCATTCGCGCAACCCAGGGCAAGGGATTGATGCCCGACGGGACCAGCCGTTTCAGCTACCGCGGTCAGCCGATCTATCATTACATGGGCTGCTCGACGTTCGCGAACTTCACGGTGCTGCCCGAGATCGCGGTTGCGAAGATTCGTCAGGATGCACCATTCGCCAGTGCTTGTTATGTCGGCTGTGGTGTCACGACCGGGGTTGGCGCGGTGGTCAATACGGCCAAAGTACAAGTCGGCGATAGCGTGGTCGTGTTCGGGCTGGGCGGCATCGGACTTAACGTCGTGCAGGGCGCGCGACTCGCGGGCGCTGGCATGATCGTCGGCGTCGATCTCAATCCAGAGCGCGAGGATTGGGGACGCAGGTTCGGGATGACGCATTTCGTGAACCCGAAGACCGTCGAAGGCGACATCGTCCAGCACATCGTCGCGCTGACCGACGGTGGCGCGGATTTTAGCTTCGACTGCACCGGCAACACCGATGTGATGCGCCAGGCGCTCGAATGCTGTCACCGCGGCTGGGGGACGAGCGTCATCATCGGTGTGGCCGAAGCGGGGAAGGAGATCAGCACGCGTCCATTTCAGCTCGTTACCGGGCGCAACTGGCGCGGTACCGCATTCGGCGGTGCCAAGGGGCGCACCGACGTGCCCAAGATCGTCGACTGGTACATGGACGGCAAGATCGCGATCGACCCGATGATCACGCACACGCTGACGCTCGATGAGATCAACAAGGGCTTCGACCTGATGCACGCAGGTGAAAGCATTCGCAGCGTCGTACTTTATTGAGCGAGCATCGTTAAGCGAGAGTCGTTAAGCCAGCATCGTCCGCGCCTGCCCGATCGTCGCCGCAGCCTCTGCACGTGGCGGGGCAAGCATGCCACGCTGCACCGCGGGACGCGCACGGATCGCCTCCAGCCACCGCGACAGATTATCGAGGCCGTCGATGCTCAATGCCGCCCATTCATATCCCTGCACCCAC
>JAYTAR010000105.1:0-1936 GCA_043737455.1 Sphingomonadales bacterium
GGGCGTCGAAAGCTTCGACGTCTCGGGTCCAGTTGCGGTCGGTGCCGACATCACCGGCACGCTCGACCGGCCCGTCATCCGCGGCTCGCTTGCCACGACTGCCCTGCGCGTCGAAAGTGCGGTCAGCGGAACCGTCATCACTGGCCTGAAGGCGAACGGGCGTTTCGACCAATCGAATCTCGTCATTGACAGTTTCACCGCCAATGCCGGGCGCGGCACGGTGGCGGGGCGGGCGCGCTTTGACCTGGCGGCCGCAAACGGGTTCGGCATCGACATCGCGCTCGACGCCAGAGAGGCGAGCCTGATCGCACGTGACGATTTTGCGGCGACCGTCACCGGTCCGCTCCGCATCGTTTCCGACGGCGGCAACGGGCGCATCAGCGGTGCGGTGCGCATCGATCGCGGTGCATTTCGGCTGGGACAGGCGAGCGCGGCGCAACAAGTACCGGTGCTGCGCGTACGCGAGATCAACCGCCCGGCGGGCAGCCCGCGCATCCGCACCGCACCGCAATTCTGGGCGCTCGATATCAGTGCCAGCGCCGACGACCGGCTCGCGGTAACCGGGCTCGGCCTCGACAGCGAATGGCGCGCCGATTTGAAGATCGGCGGCAGCCTGGACGCGCCCCGACTGCTGGGCCGGGCGGAGGTGGTCCGCGGTGGCTATGAGTTTGCGGGTAAACGTTTCGAGCTGCGCCGCGGCGTCATCCGCTTTCAGGGCGCGTTCCCGCCCGATCCGATCGTTGATATCGTCGCCGACGCAAACATCCAGTCGCTCTCCGCGACCATCACGGTCGGCGGCACCGCGTCGCGGCCGGAGATCGCATTTCAGAGCGTGCCGGCGTTGCCGCAGGACGAATTGCTCTCGCGACTGCTGTTCGGAACTTCAATCACTAACCTGTCTGCGCCGGAAGCGCTGCAGCTGGCGTCGGCAGTAGGGAGCCTGCGCGGCGGCACCGGACTCGATCCGATCAATGCGGTGCGTCGCGCGATCGGCCTTGACCGGTTACGCTTCGTCCCTGCCGATGCGAGCGTAGGTAACAAAACCGCGATCGCGGTCGGCAAGTACATCACCCGGCGCACCTACGTCGAATTGCTGACCGACGGGCAGGGCTATTCAGCGACGCGCGTCGAATTCGCGATCACGCGGTGGTTGTCGCTATTATCGACGATCTCGACCGTGGGCCGACAGAGCGCAAGCGTGCGCGTGTCGAAGGATTATTGAGCTTGGCAGCGGGGCTGGCTAGAAGGCGATGATGCCGTCGATAAAGCTCGTGCCCGTTCGGTTACCCGTGCCGCCGATCCTGTCGTTTGTGCTGCTCATCGCCATGGTCGTCGGCAGTTTTGCGATCACCGTGCGGCTCAACGAAAACACTGTCCGGCTGACGGGAATTTCCGATTATCGTCGCAAAGTAAGTGATGTCTTGAATGCCGCGCGCGATGCCGAGACCGGGCAACGCGGTTTCCTGCTGACCGGCGACGAGAAATACCTTGCTCCCTATCGCGCAAGCACCGGCGTAATCGGCTCGGAAACTGCGGCGTTGAGCCGGATGGAAGGTCAGCGCGGTCGCGGTGTGGCGCGTGAGCTAGGCGACTTGTCGCGTGGGAAGATCGCAGAGCTCAGCGAGACGATAGCGCTTGAGCGAGCCGGGCAACGCGCGGCGGCAGTGGCAATCGTCCGTACCGATCGTGGCAAGCGGTTGATGGACAGCATGCGCGGCATCGTGGGACGCGAAATTGCTTGGGCGACCGCGCAGATCGAAGCGGGGCGCGCCGAGACGCGCCTGCTACTCAATCTGCTCGTGATCGGACTTTTTATCGGTGCGGTTACTATTGTGGTCCTCTCGCTTTTGTGGGCGCGGGACACGCGGCAGACGTATGACACGACCAAGCGCGCTCGTGAAACCGCCGAAGCCGCACTTGCTGCGCTGCAAAGCGA
>JAYTAR010000106.1:0-4953 GCA_043737455.1 Sphingomonadales bacterium
TACGGACGCAGCAGTGGTCACAAACTGCGGGCTGGTCAGGCGGCGCTGCTTGCCGACATGCTGCCGCGCCTCGCGGTGACCGACGGGCCACTGGACGCCGTCACGCTGTTCGGGCGCGACGTGTCGCTCGAACTTGAAATCGGCTTTGGCGCGGGCGAGCATCTGGCGGGGCAAGCGGCGGTGCGGCCCGATCACGGCTTCATCGGATGCGAGCCTTTCCTGAACGGTGTCGTCACCGCGCTCGCGCATGTTCGCGACGGTGCCCTGACGAACATGCGGCTCCACATGGGCGACGCGCTCGATGTGCTTCAACGCCTGCCCGATGCGAGCCTCGAGCGCGTCTATCTGCTTCACCCCGACCCGTGGCCCAAGGTGCGCCACGCCAAGCGGCGCTTCATGAATGCGGGACCGATGCGCCTTGTCGCCGCCAAATTGAAGCCGGGTGGCGAGTTTCGCTTCGGGACCGATCACCCCATCTATGTCGCGCATGCCATGGCGGTCATGCAGCGCGCCCCCGAGTTCGCGTGGCAGGCGACGTGCGCCGACGATTTCCTGGTGCGACCCGACGACTGGCCCGAAACGCGCTACGAGCGCAAGGCACGCCGGCTGGGTCACGATGTCTGGTACTTCCGATACGTGCGAACCTAGGAGAAGCTCATGCGTCGTGCCGCCATCGTCGCGCCCTTGCGAACCCCTGTGGGCAAATACTTGGGTGCGCTTGCCGATGTAAGCGCGGGCGAGTTGGGGGCGACCGTCATTCGCGCGTTGGTGGAACGTACGCGCATCGATCCGGCACGGATCGACGACGTCGTCTTCGCGCAAGGCTATGGCAATGGCGAGGCTCCCGCGATCGGGCGCTGGGCCGCGCTGGCGGCAGGACTGCCCGTTTCGGTCCCCGGCATGATGCTCGACCGGCGCTGTGGTTCGGGACTGCAAGCGATCGTCGACGCGGCGATGCGCGTGCAGACCGGCGTCGCCGACGTGGTGATCGCGGGCGGCGCGGAGAGCATGTCGAACGTCGAATATTATTCGCTCGATCACCGGCGCGGCGCGCGCGGCGGCTCGAGTGTGCTCCATGATCGGCTCGCCCGCGGTCGCGCGATGTCACAACCGGTCGACCGGTTCGGACCGATTTCGGGAATGATCGAGACCGCTGACAATCTTGCACGCGATTACGCGATCACGCGCGCGGCCTGCGACGCCTATGCGGCACGCAGCCACGCGCGCGCGATCGCGGCGTGGGACGCCGGGCGCTTCGACGACGAGCTGGTGCCGGTCGCCGTGCCGCAGAAGCGAGGCGAACCGATCCGCGTCGACCGCGACGAAGGCATGCGCGCCGACGCCACCGCTGAAACGCTTGGCCGATTGCGCGCGATCGAACAGGACGGTGTCGTCACCGCGGGTAACGCCAGCCAGCAGAATGATGCCGCCGCCGCATGCCTCGTCGTCGCCGAGGACAAGCTCGTCGAACTGGGGCTCGAGCCGATTGGGTGGCTGACCGGCTGGGCGGTTGCCGGGTGCGAACCGTCGCGCATGGGCATCGGCCCCGTTCCCGCAGTCGAAAAACTATTCGCGCGGACCGGGCTCGGCTGGAGCGACATCGGCGTCGTCGAGTTGAACGAGGCGTTCGCGCCACAGGTGCTTGCGGTGCTCAAAGGCTGGGGCTGGGCCGACGACGACGATCGCCACATCATGCTCAACCCGAACGGATCGGGTATCTCGCTCGGTCATCCGATCGGCGCGACCGGCGGACGCATCCTTGCCACGCTCCTTCGCGAATTGCATCGCCGGGGCGCGCGTTACGGGCTCGAGACGATGTGCATCGGCGGCGGCCAGGGCATCGCCGCGATCTTCGAACGCGCCTGAGCTACGCTGCCAGCGCCTCGAACATCCGCCGCCCGTCGGTTCCGCCATGCGCGTCCTCGACCACGCGTTCGGGGTGCGGCATCAGCCCAAGGACGTTGCCGGCGTCGTTGACGATGCCGGCTATGTCGCGCGCACTGCCGTTGACGGGCTCGGCGTAACGCAGCACCACCTGCCCCTCGCCCTCGATACGGTCGAGCGTGTCGGGTTCGGCAAAGTAATTGCCGTCATGATGCGCGACCGGAAACGTGATCGCTTCATCGACGGCGTAGGTGCGCGTGAACGGCGTCGCGGCGTTGGCCACGGTCAGCGCGATGTTGCGACAAACGAAGCGGATGTCGGCATTGCGCATCAGCGCGCCGGGAAGCAGCCCCGCCTCGGTCAGCACTTGAAACCCGTTGCACACGCCAAGCACACGACGTCCCTGGCGCGCCGCCGCGATGACCGCGCGCATCACCGGCGACCGCGCCGCCATGGCGCCCGAGCGCAGATAGTCGCCGTAGGAAAATCCGCCGGGCACCGCGATCAGGTCGAGGCCGTCGGGCAACGCGGTTTCACGGTGCCATATCATGGTCGGCGAAATCCCGGTGACCAGCGTGATCGCAGTCGCAAGATCGCGGTCGCAATTCGATCCGGGAAAAACGATGACCGCCGCCTTCATGCGGTGTGGTTCGTGCCATCGGCTGCAACGACACGCTCGATCCGGTATTGCTCGATCACCAGATTGGCGAGCAGTTTACGGCACACCTCGTCAAGGAGATCATCGCTGACGGTGTCCGCGACGTCGAGCTCGATCAGCTTGCCCTGACGCACATCGGCGATGCCGTCGAAGCCCAGCGCTTCGAGCGCATGATGGATCGCACGCCCCTGGGGGTCGAGCACGCCAGGCTTGAGCGTGACGAAGACACGAACTTTCATGCGCGCAAGCCTATGCCGCGCGTGTCTCGACGCGGCAAGCTTTCATCGTTTGTGAACAATTTTCGATGCATGGTCGACGGCGATGCGCGGCTGGGTCCGCGCAGCGGGACCGCGACATGGGTATTCTCGCCGCCGCTTTGTTCGTTTCGCTGTTCGCCTTTGGCTCGCGTGCGCTTGGCTGGGACGATGCGAACGGCAACGTTTCGATCGGCCTGTTCATGTCGTTTCTGTTCGGCATCATCGCGGGCTATCGCAGCCGCGGTTGACCGGTCAGAAATAGCGCGCGAGTGCGAACGCGAAGCGTGATCGACGGTTGTCGTGAAGGTTTAGCGACGAGGCGTTGCGCGTATAGCTGTAGGTGACGCTCGGCGAGAAGCCGAGGAAGCGAAACGACCGCAGCCCGACGTACATGCGGCCCGACATGCGCCAGTCGCCGCGCGCGCTGCTCGACAGAGCGGCGAGCGGTGCCAGGAAGCTTGCCCGGCTGCCGTTCACCGAAATCCCGGCGTTGATGCCGTGGATCAGTTCGCCGCCGATGCCCAGCCCCACGCCGATCTCGTTCGACGAATACGCTGCCTCGCCAAGCCGGTCAGCGCGCGCGAACAGGTTGACGCTCGCGATCAACGACCGCGCGACGACGCGCTCGTAGGTCGCATAGAGCGCGAAATTCCATCCGCTATACGCACTCGAAAAGCCTGACGCATTGTGACGCGCATCGACCGTCAGCCCCAGCCGCGATGCCTCGGTCAAGCCGTGCTGCAGGCTGACGCGAGCACCGGCCTGCGTCGCGACACGGCTCCCGCCATACCAGCGCTGCAGCCCGATGCCCTGCATCGACAGCGTCGTCTGATCGCTGGGGCGAAATTCTGGGCCGATCGCCACTTGCGCGGTGAAATCGTCGGTGTCGGTCCCTTTGTAGTTCGTGCCCTGGCCATCGGCGTCGATCAGCAGCGCGGTGTCGCCGGCCACGCTGAACCGGTATCCCGCCGTGAAGCTTCCGGTTTGGCCAAGGCCCGAACGCGCCCGCGCCGCCGCGTCGAGCGTCAGCGGGATCATTTGATTGCCGATAACGACGTCGACCGTCTGCGCGCTCGTGCCGTTGTTGATATTGGTGTCGGGCGCAAAACCGAACTCGCTCGAGCCATGCCACGGGCGACGATCGCGCAAGATGCCCCGCGACGCGCGGATCGTCGCGGCAATGTCGGGCGGCAGGCCGCTGTCCTGCTGTGCGAGGCGGAAGTTATAGTCGGCCGCACCGTCCCGGCCGCGCAGCATCATCGCACGCGCAAGCTCCAGCCGGACGCGCGTCTGCTTCGGGTCGATCGCCAGCGCGGCGCGGAATTGACCGATCGCCGCATCGATATCGCCGGTTTCGACCGCGACATAGCCAGCCAGGAAGTGCCGCTCCATCGCATGCCCCGGGGCCGCGCCCAATGCCTCGATCAGTGGCGTCGCTTCGGCGAACCGGCGCTGCTCGACGAGCGCGGCTGCGCGTGTGAGCAACTGCTCGGCGGTCATCCGCACGTCGCACATCCCGTTCGCGCACGCGTCGACGTTCTGACCGACGGCCAGCGGTTCGGCAGTGGCAGGAGTGGCGAAGGCGGCGGCGAGCGAGAGGAGCGCGACCGCGCGCATGTTAGGGTTTCACGCCCTTGAACGCGCCGAGGATGTCGACACGCTGATCGGGTACGCCGCCGACGATCCGAAAGCCCCCGCCGGTTTCCTCGGCTGCGGGACCGTAGAAGGCGCCGTCGATGCTCGACCCCGCGACGTTGAGCGTCGGGCTCGCGCCGTTAGTCGTCGCGCCAAAGCTTGCCGACTGGAATTGCCCGGTATAGCCGCCAGTCGTGACCAGATTGACCGTCGCGGTGCCATTGGCGGTGAAGCTCGTTCCCTCGGCGATCGTCGTGCGCTGCGCGCTCGAGTAGCGATCGAACTGTCCCGCGCCCACGACGCCGTTCAGCGTCAGGGTGACGGCGCCGCTCGCGAAGTTGACGTTGGTCGTCGACTTACCCGAGATCCATTGAAAATAGGTCGGCAGGCTGCCGCCGGTGATCGGATCGCGCGCGGTAACGCCGTCGATCGTCGGGTTGACGACCATCGTGGCGAGCATCGAGCCGGTGTACGTGCCCGAGCCCGTCTTGGGCACCGAGGCATTGTCGGTCTGGATGC
>JAYTAR010000107.1:0-11999 GCA_043737455.1 Sphingomonadales bacterium
ATTAGCGGACTGCCTTGCGCGATTAGCTTCGCGGTATTGCGTTCGCCGATGCGGTAGTAGCTCATTGTCTCGACCTCGAGCTTGGGAACGACGACGCGAACCGCACGCATCGCCGCACCCGGCGGGCTGAAATCCACGATTAGTGGATCGAGGTTGGCTGCCAAAAGCCGACGGGCGACCAGTTCGCCCTTTGCCTCGGGAGATACAGCAGAACTCGTACCTAATTCCGCAAAGGGTTTTGTCGACGAAGACGTGAAAACCGGATCGGCAAGTAGGTAACGCAACGCGCGGCCGTCGAGTGCAAGCCATTTTTGAAACGCCTCCATCTGCCGCAATTCGGTATTACGGGCAGCGCGACGAACGCGGGGTTCTACACGATCCCAATACCCGATAGGCATCACGCGCGCGATTTGCTCGATCGGGCCGAATGCAAATGCCTTGCGTGCGCGGGCATGGCCGTATTCCAGGATCGCCTTTCGGAGCGCCACAACGCGGTCGAGGTCGGCCGCTTCGCCACAGCCGGTGAGGGCGATCGGCACGGCCAAGCGAGACGGGTCGCGGTCGGCGCCGACAACGAACACGTTGACGACACCGAATTCGTCCGATGCAAATTTCGGGAGCAGATCGATCCCCGCGCCTTCGATGCGATCGAAAAGCGATACCAACTCGGGCGGCGGAGGGCCCGCAAAATCGAGCCCGACTTTTGCGTCCATGGCGCGCAGCTGAAGACCATTTCCGTCGCGTTGCAGGCACTCCATCAGCCCGTGCGCAGCTGCCCAGGCAATCGTCGGGCCGGCACCCAGACCATTGGTGATCAGCGTTGTGAACGGTAGATACCCCGCGGGCAGCCGATCCGCCGAAAGCGCGACCACATCGACCGGCACGAGCACCGGTTCGCCGCTGAACCAGCGATGCGCCGTTACCCAGCACAGCGTGGTGTCGCGATCGACTGACGATCCTGCGGGCAGGCACAATTCCTGTGGGTCGATGACCCCGCCGACGCCACGCTCGCGGGCGAGCTGATCGAAGCTGCCCGACACCTGCGTCAACCGCGTAAAGCCGATGCGGGCCGAGATTTCTTCGAAGCATTCCGCGACGGCTGCGATAATTGCCTGGTCGGGGGTTGCGCCATAGCCGGTACCTTGCTGCAGTTCGCAGCAGGCCGCCGTCGCATCGAATGGGAAATAGGCCGCCTTGCAGGCCGGAATACCCGTAACATCGAGCGGGCTCATGTCGAAGATGAACCAGCTGCCGGCAGGCGTCGCGTCGATATAGGCGCGCGCGATTTCGGGAACCGGGTGTTCCGAATGGATCACAGAAAAGTCCTTCGATAATCAGTAGGCAGCGAGCGCGGATCTTCGGGTCGGTTGCGCGACCGGCAGTCCGGAGCCAGCCACGGCGGATGGCTACCACGTCCACATTGGCTCATGCTATTTGTTTGATAACGGGGACGCATGCGGGCGGCACTTGCATGCAGGCTGACCGCGTGCAAGCGCACCCTTGAGCGAACAGTCCCTGCGGGAGCATTGATGGCGAAGCGTTGGTTGGCCTTGGCATGCGCGCTTGCGGTTACAGGCGGCTGGGCGGTTACCAACCGCCCTGCAGTCAGACCAAACCCTGCGACGATCCGCGTTGCCGGCCATTACAACGCCCAGCAGGTAGCACCGCTGCTTGCTTGCCTGAAAGGCTATGAAGCCAGCCATCCGGGCGTGCGCGTCACTTACCAACAGGTCTCATACAGCGATTATCTGCAGACTGTCATGATCGGACGCGCGAGCGGATTTCCGGTCGATATCTACAACCTCTATTCGGTGTGGGCCCCGCAACTGATCGCCTCGAAAGCACTCGACGTGCCGCCCTCCGACGTCGCCGATCTCGTCCGGCGCGCGTATAATCCGGCGACGATCGGTGCCGCCACGATAAGGGGTCGCCTGTACGGTATCCCGACCGCGGTCAGCATTTACCAGCTTGTCTACAACAAAAAGCTGCTTGCTACCGCAGGTATCACAGTCGCGCCTCGGACCTGGCGTGCGTTCACGCAGGCCGTGGCAGCGGTGACGCGCAAGAACCGGCAGGGTAATATCTATCTGGCGGGCTACGGCTATGGCCGTTCAACCGCGAACATCGTGCATCCATTCTATGCGCAACTCTACGCAGAGGGCGGCTCACCCTATTCAGCCGATTTGCGTCGTGCCAACCTTACCAGACCTGCCGCGGTGTCGGTCCTCGAGCGCCAGACGGCGATGTTTCGAAGTGGTATCGTCAGCAATTCGGTTGCCGTTCGCGAATTGAACGGCGGTTCGCTGGCGATGGCAACGATCGCGAACTGGCAACGAAGCTCGCTGCAGGCCTCTTATGGCGACGCGTTCGACGACACGATCGCTGTTGCACCCATCCCGACCGATGGCCCAGGCGGCACGATGCTGTATTCGTTCTTTTGGGGCGTCGATGCCGACAGTCCGCGCAAGCGGCAGGCATGGGACTTGCTGAAATGGCTCAATACGGCGCAAGCGGACGATCGGCTGTCGTGCACGGGTCGGATGCTTGCTGGCATGGGCGATTTGACGGGCAATGAGCGCGACCTGGCGGCAATGGAACGCGACATTGCCGATCCGTTCACGCGGCAATTCGTGACTGCACTGAAAAGTGGCAAGGCGGTGAGCCAGCCCAATCTGTGGCGTCAGGCAGAGGTCGACCGGATTTTGCAATACTACATTGAGACCGCGTGGTCGGGACGCATGACCAGTCGGGCAGCACTTGCAGCGGCGAACAGGCACATTCAAACGGTGCTCGACGAGCAGCCGTCATGAATACGCCTGGCGCACGAACGCGAGCCCACCGATGCATGTAGTCGATGACGGCCTGTCACCGATGACGGCCTATCACCGATGACGGCTTGGCTCACCTCGAAGCAAGGCGCGCCCTATATGTTCTTGGCGCCGGTGTTCGCGTTCGGGTTCTTGTTCTTTATCGTGCCGCTCGGTTTTTCGGCCTATATTAGCCTGACCGAGTGGAGCGCGATCGGCATGCCGCGCTGGGTTGGGCTTGCCAACTACACCTACCTGCTCCGTGACGATCCATTCCTGTCGGCATCGCTTGGTGCGACGTTCAGCTTCGCATTCGGCATGATCGCGCTTGGCGTGCCTCTCGCTCTAATCCTCGCGTATGTCATCAGCCGCAGCAAATTTTCGGGCGTCTGGCGGTCGATATTCTGGCTGCCAATGATCACCAACCTAGTTGCCGTGGCGTATATCTGGAAATTCTTGCTGGCCGACACGTCGGGCCTGCTCAATCGGGCGCTCGACACGGTCGGCTTGGCTGGCCCGAACTGGTTGACCGATCCCTCGCTGTCGATGTTTTCGGTCGTGATTGTCGCCGTATGGGTGTCGCTCGGTCACAACATCCTGCTGTTTGCAACGGGGCTGAACGAAATCGACGAAAGCTATTATGAGGCCGCCCGGATCGACGGCGCTGCCCCGATGCAGCTGTTCTGGCACATCACGATCCCCTTGTTGCGTCCGACCATCGTTTTCGTGCTTATCACGAACTTCATCACTGCGCTCAGTTCGTTCGCGCTGATGCTGGTGCTAACCGAGGGCGGCCCGGCACGCTCGACGACAGTCACCGGTCTCTACATCTATGAAATGGCGTTTAGCGACCTTCGCCTCGGGCGCGCATCGGCCGCGGCTTACATCCTGTTTGCGATCGTCCTGGTGATCACGCTGGTTCAACTGCGGGTACTTCGGCGCGGAGGCGTAAATGGATATTGACCGCCGCCCCCGCTTCGCAACGCTTGCAGTTGTGAAATACGCCGTGCTTGCGCTGGGCGCGGTCGTGATGATCGCGCCCTTCATCGACATGGTCCTCGGCGCGTTGCGCACGCCTGCCGAGCGGCTCGCGGTGCCGCAGGTATACTGGCCGGGCAGTCCGCAGTGGAACAATTTTGCACACGTCTTTGCCGAACTGCCGATGCTTACCTGGCTGTTCAACAGCGTCCTGATCACCAGCGTCATCACCGCGCTTCAGCTCGCGACCAGCACGATGGCAGGCTATGCGCTCGCCAAATACAGGTTTCGCGGGTCGGACCTGCTGCTGAAGACGGTCATTGGCGCGCAAATGTTTCCGTTCTTTCTGCTGATCATACCGATCTTCTTTTTGCTCCGCTTCGTGCCGCTTGCTGGCGGTAACGATATCGTGGGCAGCGGCGGAAGCGGCCTGCTCAACAGCTATCTGGCGACGATCCTACCGTTTTCGATCAGCTGGTATGGCATCTTCTTGATGCGGCAATTCGCCATGAACGTGCCCGACGACATCATCGACGCCGCGCGGCTCGACGGGGCCGGGGAGTTCCGGATTTTCGTCACGATCGTACTGCCGCAGCTCCGGTCGAGCCTCGCGACACTGGCGACGTTCGTCTTCATTTATCACTGGAACGAAGTCATCTGGACCATGACGGTCACGCGCAGCGCGCCCGAATTGCGGACGATCCCGGTCGGGATTTATCTGTTGCGCGGGGCGTTCGTCGATCCGTCTTCAGAGTCGCTTCAGCGTGCAGCAGTTTGTGTGTCGATCGTCCCGATCATTGTCGTATTTCTCGCGCTGCAGCGATTCTACGTTCGCGGCATGACTGCGGGTAGCGTGAAGGGGTGAGCGGCGTGAACGACAAGGAGACTCTTGCGAGCGACATGGCCCGACTGGGCGCGCGCCCCTATTCCGAAGTCGGCGTGCCGATGTTCGTCATCGCGCAGGATATGACGAACGACGATGCGCGCCCTGGAACGGCAAAGCCGACGTGCAATCTCGACAAGCAGTTCGGTGAACTCTCGGGCACGTTCGTCGCTATGAATCCTGATCCCACGGTCGCCGAGATCGCGCGACTGGTCGAAGTATTTGCCGACCGCCGTTTGCTCAAACCCGACGGTCCCTGCTTCACACGGCTGTCGGAGCGATGACAGGCGTGCAATGCGCTCGTCTTGTTCAGCCGCGAACAGCATGATCGCGCAACTGTCGGCATTTCAGGACGCTTTTGCATCCGGCGCGGCCATCAGCGTCGTGAATTACCACAACACGCCATTACACCGCGCCGACCAGTACGACCGCGAACTTGAAGCGCTCGCGAAGCGGTTTGCGCCCACCAGCGAGGATGATCTCGCCGCCTACATCAGGCACGGCCACTGGCCGAGGTCCGAGCCTGGTGTCGTGATCGCCTTGTACAATGGCTATCGCAACAACTACGACGTGTTTCGGCCGTTGCTCGAAAAACACGGGCTCACCGGCTGGTTCTTCGTGCCCAGCGGCTACGTTGAATGCCCGGCCCGCGAGCAATCGGCATTTGCCCAGCAGAATACCCTGCGCACGATCCCGGACGAATATCGCGACGGGCGCTATGCCATGAGTTGGGAAGAACTGCGCGAACTCGACGGTCGTCACGTCATTGCCAGTCACACGCGCAATCATGCGCAGATCGCCATGACCGATGACGCCGCGCTGGCGTCCGAAATCATCGGATCGCAGGCAGATTTCCGTGCGCGCCTCGGTCACCCCGTACGCGCGTTCGCTTGGCTGTTCGGCCAGGCCTATGGCGAGGTTCCGCAAGCCGATCGCCACATCGACCAGGCAGGATATGAGTTTTTGTTTTCCAATTTCCGGATTCAGCGTCTGAACCCGACGAGCGCGGATCGCTGAACGCAGCGTCGAAGCCTGCGACTGTAATCTCTGCAAAAAAAACGCGGTAGCAAATCAGCCGTATTTGCTTAATAGTAAAAACACGCGATGCCGTGCCGTCTAAGGTGACGGGCCGGTGTAGTCGTGACGGGGATCAATTGTGTCAGTTCGTGCGTTTTTAAATGGTGGCGCGGTGCGTTCATCAGCTTCTTTGTATGCCGTTGCGCTTTGCGTTGCTCCGGCCTTTGCCCAGTCCGTCGCTCCTGTACCTGCGCCTTCCGGTACTAGCGAAGCCGAAGAGGCGATCGTCGTCACCGGCAGCCGGATCACGCGCGACGGATTCAGCGCGCCGACCCCAGTGACGGTGCTCAGCGCAGCCGAGCGTGACGCGCGCGCCGACATCAATATCGCCGACGCCGTCAACCAGCTTCCGCAGACCGCGAACAGCGTCACGCAAACGAGCCAGCCCACTGCGGTCAGTGGCGGCGCACTCGGCGTCAACCAGATCAGTCTGCGCGGCCTCGGTCCGACGCGCACCCTCGTACTGCTCGACGGCAAGCGCGTGATCAACAGCTCGATCACGACAGCGCTGGCCGCCCCCAACATCAACAACATTCCCAACGGGTTGATTTCACGGGTCGACATCGTGACCGGCGGCGCGTCGGCGGCTTATGGATCGGACGCGCTGGCGGGTGTCGTCAATTTCGTGCTCGACACCGAATTTACCGGGTTGAAAGGTGAACTGACCGGGGGCGTCACAACCTATGGCGACAACCGGCAATATCTTGCCTCGCTGACGGGTGGCGCGGCGTTTGGCCCCGACCAGCGTGGGCATATGGTCGTATCGGGCGAGCTTGCCTTCAACGACGGCGTCGACGGCAATATCCGCCCCTGGGCGTCGGAAGGCGGCGGCATCGTCGTCAATCCCACCCGGACGCCGACGAACGGTCGGCCCTTTTACCTCGTGCGCACGCAAATCGGCGTGAACAACGCCACGCCCGGCGGCGTCATCACCAGTGGTCCGCTGCGCGGCACGCTGTTTGGCGCCAACGGGGCCGTATCGACCTATAATTTCGGCATCGTCGCGGCGAATAATGCACAACTCGGCGGTGACTGGCAGATTTCACGCCTCGACAACGGATACGATCTCGTGTCGCAGAGCCGACGTCACGTTCTGTACGGACGCGCCAGCTACGAACTGGCAGAAGCATTCAAAGTCTATGTTGAATACCAATGGGCGCGCTCGTCGGATACCGGCACGGTCAACCCGTTTCGCCGCAGCGCCAACATCACGATCCAGCGCGACAATGCGTTTCTGCCCGCTTCGGTCCGCGCCCAAATGCTGGCGCAAAACCTCATCAGCTTCGTCATGGGATCGACGAACGCCGACATCGGGCGCGGAGAAGTCGAAAACATCCGCGACCTTCAGCGCTGGGCGATCGGCGTAGAAGGCAAGTTCGACGTTTTGGGCTCGGACTGGAAATGGGACGCCTATTACCAGCAGAGCCGCAACGTCGTCGACTCTGCGCTGTTTAAGGCAGCGATCGACGTTGCGCGTTACAATCGTGCGGTGGATGCCGTCGTCGCCCCCACCGGCATCGTTTGCCGGTCGACACTGACGAATCCGACAAACGGCTGCGTGCCGTACAATGTGTTTGGAACCGGCGTGAACCAGGCGGCGGCGATCAGCGCGCTCAACGGCACCAGCACGCGCCGTGACATCATGAAGCAAAATGTCGCTGCGATTAATCTCTCGGGCGCACCCTTTTCGACCTGGGCAGGGCCAGTGTCGCTGGCGTTCGGCGGCGAGTATCGACGCGAAGACGTCAGTGGCACGGTAACCGGGGTCACGTTCCTGCCGACGACGGGCGCCTACGACGTGACGGAAGGCTATGCCGAAGCCGTGGTACCGCTCGCCCGTGACACCGCCTGGGCAAAGTCGCTCGAACTGAACGGGGCGGTGCGGCTCACCGACTACAGCACATCGGGGCGCGTCACGACGTGGAAACTGGGTGCGACTTACGCGCCCAGCGACGACATTCGGCTTCGCGCGACACGCTCGCGCGATATTCGCGCGCCCAACATCGGTGAATTGTTTGCGCTCGGGCAGATCGCGACCGGCGGCAACATCGTCGATCCGTTCAACAACAACGCGGTCTACACGGGCGTCGAAGTGCTGCGTCGCGGAAATGCCCTGCTGAAGCCCGAGGTTGCCGACACGCTCGGCCTTGGGTTCGTGCTCACGCCCACCGCCGTGCCGGGCCTCGCGTTCTCGGTCGACTACTACCGGATCAACATCAAGAACGCGGTGAAAATTCCCAACGAACAAATCGTCGTCAATCTGTGTCTCCAGGATCGCACTTCGCCGGTCTGTGCCTTCATCGAGCGTGCAGGCGGTGTCGCGACCGGCGCGATCACCCGAATCTCGACACCGCCCGCCAACGTCTTGTCGCAGGATGCCGAGGGGATCGATGCCGAACTCGCATATCGCATGCCGCTGAAATCGGGTGGCGCGCTGACGCTGCGCGCTTACGGGAACTACGTCATCTCGCTCAAGAACGAGGATACGACAGGCGTTTCGCAAGGTGCGGGCGTCGTCGGCAATTTCGGCGGGATCATCAATTCGGGACCGTCGGCCCCGAAATTCCGGTCGACTGTGCGGCTGGGCTATGAGAGCGATCGCTGGAACACTTCGGCAAGCTGGCGCTACGTCGGGCCCAATGTGATCAACAATAGCTTTACCGAGTGCACTTCGACGTGCCCGGCAAACGATGTCCGGACGATCGAACGCAATCGCGTAGCGTCGAATTCGCTGTTCGACCTGGCGCTCAGTTACAAGCCGATCGCGCGCCACGATGTGACTGTTTATCTCGCTGTCGATAACGTGTTCGATCAGGCACCGCCGTTCGTTCCGGGGCAGGTTGATATCGCTTATTTTACCGGTCAGTATACGATCGGCTACGACCGTATCGGTCGCACCGTTCGTGCCGGGATGCGGTTCAAGCTGTAACATGTCGATACGACTCTCCGGCACGGCCAGGCCGCAAGGTTGCGCGAATGCGGACGAGCGAGGCGGTCGGACCGCCCTGTTCGCGGGCAAGTAACGATGGCGACCGTCAGCCTGCGCGGGCTCACGAAGAGCTTCGGTGACGTGGATGTTCTCAAGGGAATCTCACTCGACGTGGCACATGGCGAGTTCGTCGCGCTGGTCGGCCCATCGGGTTGCGGAAAGTCGACCCTGATCCGTCTGATCGCAGGGCTCGACAGCGCGTCGGGCGGCTCGATCGATATCGCGGGCCGCTGCGTCAACGACGTCCCTGCCAAAGAACGCGACGTCGCCATGGTGTTTCAGAATTACGCGCTCTACCCGCACATGACGGTCGCCGAAAACATAGGGTTTGCGCTTAGGATGCAAAAGACCACAAAGGCAGAGATCGAGAGCCGCGTTGCTACGACTGCGGCCTCGCTCAACCTCACCGAGCTGCTGGGCCGCTACCCCCGCGAATTGTCGGGCGGCCAGCGGCAG
Organism: Sphingomonadales bacterium; assembly: GCA_043737455.1. Classification (GTDB taxonomy): domain Bacteria; phylum Pseudomonadota; class Alphaproteobacteria; order Sphingomonadales; family Sphingomonadaceae; genus Sphingomonas_O. The sequence continues at coordinate 9,191 of JAYTAR010000107.1, forward strand.
CGCGTCGCGACCGGACGGGCAATCATTCGCGCGCCTCAAGTCTTTCTATTCGACGAGCCCTTGTCGAACCTCGATGCCAAGCTGCGGGTGAAGGTGCGCGCTGAGCTTCGTCAGCTTCATCGCCAGCAGGGCGTCACGTCGATCTACGTCACGCATGACCAGGTCGAGGCGATGACGATGGCCGATCGCATCGTCGTGATGCGCGACGGACGCATCGAACAAACGGGCGCCCCGCTCGACCTCTACGATCGTCCGACGAACACTTTCGTCGCGACCTTCATCGGCTCGCCGCCCATGAATTTGATCGACGGTCACATGGCGGATGGTCGTTTCGTACTTACCGATGACACCGCCCTGCCCGTACACGCGGTGATTGCGGCACGCGCCGCGGGACCTTTAACGATCGGCCTGCGGCCCGATCATATCGAATTCTGCGTGAGGGCAAACGAAGGTATCGAGGCAACGATGATTTCCTTCGAGCCCACCGGCGCGGACACGATCGTGAGTGTCGAATTGGCGGGACGCCCCATCACGATCACGACGAAAGCGCGCGTTTCGGACAGTCCGGGTTCGTCAGTGCGCATCAAGCCGATGCTCGACCAGCAGCATTATTTCGACCCAAACGGCACGAGAGTTATCGTTGAATGAGCGCAACGGGTAACCGGTCGTTCGGTCGCGCGCCATCCGCTGGCAGACCGTCGATAATCCAGCCGGTCGCGCGGAGCTGGCGCATGCATGCGTCGACGAACGGGAAACCGGTGCGCCCTTCGGCAACGACGCGCAAATATCGCTGCGACGCGGTCCAGCCCGTCTATGGTAGCGACGGCGCTCCGACCGGGACGTTCCAGAGTCAAAGCTGATTACTTCGTCTCACAATGCAACGAATGGAACACTTGCTGCGCTAAATTTAAACTTTGTCCGGTCGTTGGAGAAGCTCGGAGCCATTATCACCTTCGTGCCTAACGCTTCGGGGAATGCATAGAGCGGATTTCGACCGGCATGAATCGCTGGGGGATTCCCAAGGGTCTGAAAGTCTGATTCAGAATGCGGGCTGGGATATGGAGGCCAGCATGCATGGGTCAGCCTCTCTCGATGGATTTGCGCACGCGGCTTTTGGCCGCGATTGATGCGGGAATGAGTTGCCGGTCGGCGGCGGTACGGTTTGGCGTGGCGCCATCGACGGCGATCCGGTGGCAGGCGCGGCGTCGCATAACCGGGAATTTTGCGCCGAAGCCTCAGGGCGGGGACACACGTTCGCGTCGGATCGAAGAGTGTCGGGAGGAAGTCTTCGCCATATGGGGGGCCTGCAAGGACATCACGCTTGATGAACTTCGCATATCGCTGGCCGGGGCCGGCCTGGTTGTGGCGAACGCGACCCTCCATCGCTTCTTCGTTCGCCACGGCATAACGCGCAAAAAAGACTGGCCATGCGATCGAGCAGGACCGTCCTGACGTCCTGAGCCAGAGGCACGACTGGTTCGACGGCCAGCTCGACCTTGATCCCGAGCGGCTTGTGTTCATCGACGAAACCTGGACCGCAACCAACATGACGCGCAGCCATGGCCGATGCCCCAAGGGCGAGCGTCTGCGCTTGGGCTTTCCCCATGGCCATCGCGAGACGACCACGTTGGTCGCGGGGTTGCGAATGACCGGAATGGTTGCGCCGATGGTGCTCGATGGGCCGATCAACGGCGACTGGTTCGAGGCTTACGTCCGGCAGGTGCTTGTGCCTGAACTGCGCGACGGTGACATTGTCATCATGGACAACTTGTCCAGCCACAAGCGCGTCGCGGCCAGGGAGCTGATCGAAAAGGCCGGCGCAACGCTGCGCTTCCTCCCGCCCTACAGTCCCGACTTCAATCCGATCGAGAAGGCCTTCTCCAAGCTCAAGGCCATGCTGCGGAAGGCCTCCAAACGGACGGTCAATGGCCTGTGGGGCTTGATCGGGCGACTGGTTGATCTCTTCCAGCCCACCGAATGCGCCAACTACTTCAGCTCGTGTGGTTATGATCCAGACTGAACGGAATCCGCTCTAAGCCGCAAGCTACCCAGTTTGAGCGTTCACGCTTAGCGAGGCAAAAGTCGAAAACGGACGGCCAGTCAGTGGCAGCAGTGCTGATTGGCAGCTCGTGAGCCTATTCTGTTGAAAAAGTCCGCGACCAGCCAAGCTGATAGTCAAACGCGGCGCGGCTTGGAATATAGTTTTAAAATGCGCTGCCGATCGCACCATTGAGACAAAGGGAGGAAGTGGCTTTAGAACGATCTACTACTTTGCGTGGCTCCCGGCCGAGTGAGACTACGCAGATGGAGTTTTTCAACACAATAGAGCCGGTTGCTGCCAGTCGGCTTCGAAGTAGCAGGATCGGAAAGCAGACCTCTATTCCGGCCGGCTCTTGGAGCGGAACTACGGGAAAACGCATTGTACCTCGCGAGCGAAAATGTCTCGCGTCGGCTTGGCGGACCGTTTAAGAAACGCGAATTTGCCCTCGCCACCTAACGACTGGTTCAACCATCGGCGGCTGCTCGAACCCATTGGCAACATCCCTCCCACCGAAGCCGAGGTGCGCTATTATGCGACGATAGAACTGACGGCTATGGCCGCGCGACTCAAACCAAACAGCCTTCGGCAAACCGGGCGCGGTTCAAAAGAGCCATCGCGTCGAGCGGCGCATTCAACGCGATGTGCGCCTGCTTGCACGGGGGGCCTTTGTTATCAGCAGCGCTGCTCCGGCCATGACCGCAAGGATCGCCAGCCCCGCCAAAGCGGCGGCTTTGCTGCCGAGCGCGTGATCCACCTGCACAAAAGCAA
>JAYTAR010000108.1:0-4943 GCA_043737455.1 Sphingomonadales bacterium
GTGTGGACCGCGGGGATCACATTCGTCAGTGGCGTGATATAGTTCTGGTTGGTCTCTGCGACCATCCGCAGCCCGTACCAGGCGGTGACGCGCTGTGGCGAGCTCATGTTCCACGACCGGAACGAAGCACTGTTGTGGCAATAGGTGCAATTGACGCCCAGCCCCTTCGACATGTGCATCATCAGGCCATAGGTCTGCTCGGCGGCCTTCGTCGACACGATATGGTCGGCGGAGGGATAGGCCGAAGCGCTCGCGATGCGGATGTTGTTGACGCCGCCGTCCTTCAGATACGGCGTGAACGGATCATAGGGGAGCGACGCAAAGCCGACCGACGCGTCAGGCGTATTCTGTCCACGCTTGCCCTGGAGCATGCCGCGACCCTCGCTGACCGCTGCCATCGCCCATTTGTTGGCGGGGACCGCCATGCCGCGGTGGCATGTCCAGCAAGTCACGCCGACGCCCTGGACGTGGTTGGTCCAGTTGGCGTTGATGTTTTGCGTCATCTGGATCATCTTGCGCGCGACGACCTTGGTATATTTCTCGTCGGACGCCATATTCGCGGGATTGTGGCAGTAATTGCAGCCCTGCTCGCTGGCCGGAGCATTCGCGGGTACGACCCAATTGTTGATGTTCGCCATCAAATGGTTGAAGCGTTCGGTGCTGACGTTCGCCAGTACTTGCACGTTCTGATAAGTCTGGCCAGCGCGCGGTCCGCTGTCGTCGGGCGTCTCATACGCATTGGCGGGCATCACCGCCTGTTTGGTTACGACGTTGGGATTGACGATCTGGTCGATACCGGTGCCGCGATATCCCATTTGCCGCGTCTGCTTGGGGCCGATCTCACACCCGGCGAGCAACAGCGGCAGCGTCGCGACCGTCGCAATGAGAATGCCTCTCGTCATAGCTTGGGTGCTCCCGGCAGCGTGGCAGGATCGACGACGCCCGTCGACGGGTAGAGCGGCGCATAGCCATGTTGTTGCGCCCAGACGTACCAATTGTCGACGACGGTTCCGGTCAACAGGATACCGATACCGCCGGTCAGCGTGGTCAGCACCGCGAACCACCAGGCCCAGCGATGGACCGATTCCATCGACGCGTTGAACCCCATCGTCCAGCGCCAGAACAGCGAGGCACGCTCGGTCGCGGTTCCGCGATCGGTGATCTGTTCGAGCTCACGCTCGCCGCCATAGCGTCCAACCGCGAGGATCGTCGCGCCGTGCATCGCGAACAACAATGTCGAGCCGTAGAGAAAGACGATCGAGAGACAATGGAAAGGATTGTAGAACAGATTGCCATAGCGGATCGAGAACGCCGCGGTCCAGTCGAGGTGCGGGAAGATGCCGAACGGCACGGCTTCGGCCCAGCTACCCATCAGCATCGGCCGGATGAAGCCGAGCACGAGGTACAGGAAGATTGCACTCGCGAACGCCCAGGCCACGTGCGTGCCCATCCCCAGTGCCTTGGCGCGGGTATAAACGCGCGCCCACCAGAGCAGGACCGACGCGGTCAGGAAGAAGCCCGCGATGATCCACCAGCCGCCCTTGTTCAGCGGCACGAACGGACTGAAGCCATATTCAGGTCCTGGCGGTTCGAGCGCGAGCCAGAACAACTGGCGCACGAACTGGATCGGGCTCCAATTGACCGACGCCATCATGTTCAGACCGACGATTTCGAAGGCGACGAAGAAACAGACGATCGACGCCAGGCCGAGGCGGCCGAGATAGATCGGGCCGACCTGCGCATTGCCGATCTTGCCCATCAAGTAGGAAAAGCCGGGTTTGCCGTCACGCGGGTCGCTCCCCCTGGGGAGCGCGGGGCCGGACTCGGGCGGGCCCTGCAGCTGGACCTGGGTAAAGATGTTTTGATAGCGGGCCATCGAATTCGCTCCCTTACGACCAGATCGGCAGGTTGAGCCACCACGTCCACCACTCGGGCCAGCCACGCGACCAGAACGGGCCCGAGATGATGATGCAGATCGCGCTCCAGAATCCGGCGCTCAGCGCCAGCAGCAACCCGACGCGGTGGATGCCGATCGTGCCGATCGAATAGCCGATCGTGTCGCGAAAGAACGTGTCCTCATATTCGGGCGTCTTGACGTCGTGCCCCTCGCCGGGATTGACCGCCGACAGGATCAGCGAACCATGCAGCGCCAGCGCCATCGTAGTGGTGAAGAAGAAGCTCACCGCGAGCATGTGGGCAGGATTGTAGTGGAAGTGCAGGTATTGGTACCCGGTGTTCGACACCCAATCCAAATGGCTGAAGATACCGTAGGGAAAGCCGAAGCCCCATGCGCCTAGCAGCACCGGCCGAATGACGACAAGCGAGATATAGGCAAAGATCGCGACCCCGAATGCGAACGGGACATGGTAACCCATGCCAAGCTTTCGACAGATTTCGACTTCGCGAAGCAGCCACGACACGAAGGCACCAATCGCACAGACCGTGATGATCTGCCAGAAGCCGCCTTCGCGTAAGGGGGCAAGGCTGAGGCCATAGCTGATGTCGGGCGGCGCGATGCTGATCAGCCACGGGTTCCACGTCGGCCCCAGGCTGGCATCGTAAAAGATCAGGAGTGTGCCCACGAGCGCGAACAGCGCGGTGGTGACGCCGAAGAAGCCGACGTAAAAGGGACCGACCCAAAAGTCGAACAGGTCGCCGCCGATCAGCGTCCCTCCTCTGACCCGGTATTTCCGCTCGAAGCTCAACAGCGCCATGGCTTGTCTCCAATGCGCACCGGTCGCCGACCGATTACGCCGAATATTATTTTGCTTGCCCGAAGCGGAACGGCACCGGGTCGCGCCCGCGCCGTTCCGCCCCTCGGGTCGGCAAGTCGCTAGGGCGTGGTCGTCGCCGGCGCGGTCGCCACGGCTTGCGTGTTACGCGGGCCGTCGAGCCAGTTGTAACGATCGGTGCTCAGCAAGATGAAGTGAATTATGATTGCAAGCGTGAACAGGAATACCGCGAGTGCGACCAGCGTACGACGCGGGTCGAAAATCATCCACATTCTCCACATGACAGTGGCTCCTTGTTAGTTGCGTTGGGATAGACTGTTCGACGCGCTTACTGGCCGAGCCAGGGCTTCCAAAGCCAGACGAAAAGGTGCGCCACGACCGCGATTGCGGTGAACATTAAGAAGCTCGAAAGGAAGATCTTGTGGAACTCCTTGGCCTCTCCCTCGGTAAGGTAGGTGCCGAGCCCGTCTCGGTCTCTGATATCGCTCATGTTTCCGTCTCCATGAAGCCCGTGGGAAAATGGAGCGGCAAACGCGCCCCGGGGCGGCATCCGCGCCGAGCAATGCCCGACGAGGATTGGGTGAGGTCCGTTGGGACCAAAAGAGGGTCGGCGGTGCGGATCATTGTCCGGCCTCCGCCATTGCTTCGGCGACGCGCGCCGGGCCGACGATGGTCTCGCCCGCTCGCCGCGCCGCGCGCTCGGCGGCATCGCGAATGCGCTTGGCGACCGAAATCCGAACGATCACCGGTGCCGCTTCGATTGCGGCATCGAGGCTGTCTTTGGCGGCGATATCCCAGGCGATCTCGCCGCGCGCCGGGGTCGCTTCGACCTGGTCAAGCTGCGCAGCGGTCGGCAGGATCGCAAACAACATATCGAACAGCGCGTTGCAGACTTCCTGGATCAGGTAGGTCGCGCCGGCATAGCCCATGAACGGGGTACCCGTTGCGCGGCGGATGATCGCGCCGGGGAACGACGCCGGAATATAGAGGCTGCGTCCGCCAGCTTCGGCTGCGTACATCCGCTCGTTGAAGCTGCCGAACAGGACTAGTGGGGGATTGGCCCTGATTGCCGCACGCACGGCGACATTGTCCGACTTCGTGCCCGCGGTTCGCGCTACCGCGAAGTTGCACGGCAAGCCCATGTCGCCCTCGAGAAACGCGCGCAACCCGCGCGCGTAAGTCTCACCCGCGACGACGCCAAAGCTGGCGGTCGCAAAAAAGTCCTGCGTCACGCTGCGCCACAGATCCCACAACGGCTTGATCGTCGTGTGCTTCTCGTGCTCGATGAACGGCTCGGGGTCGACACCGGTCAGCTCGCCAAGCGTGCGCAGGAACAAGGTCGTGCTCTCGAGCCCGATCGGTGCCTGCAGATAGGGCCGCTCGAGCGCCTCGCACAGCCCGCGCCCGAATTCGCGGTACAGGCAGACATTGACGCTGGCATCGGCGAGCTTGCGCACGTCGGCGAGATGGCTTCCCAGTGGGAACGCCATGTTGACCTCGCACCCAATGCCCTCGACCAGGCGCCGGATTTCGGCGAGGTCCGACGGGCAGTTGAACGTGCCGTACATCGGCCCGATGATATTGACGCGCGGCCTTGCACCGGCGGGCAGGATGCGCGGGCTCGGCACTTTCTTCGGGCCGAATTGCGTCCACAGCCACGTCAGCGCGCGGTCGGCGGCCTGCCATTGATCCTCGTCGATCGTGCGCGGCAAGAAACGCTGGATATTGGTTCCCTCAGGGGTCACGCCGCCGCCAATCATCTCGGCGATCGATCCGGTGACGACAACGGCGGGAAGATCGGGGTCGAGCGTCGCCCACGCGCGCTTCATCGCACCCTCGGTGCCGTCGCGTCCCAGTTCCTGCTCACTCAACCCCGTGACGACGATCGGTAATTCATGCGGCGGCAGCGCGTCGGTATAATGAAGCACGCTGGTAACAGGCAGGTTCTCGCACCCGACCGGACCATCGATGATGACCTGCAACCCCTTGATCGCGGTGAAGGCGTAAACCGCGCCCCAATATCCACCCGCGCGGTCGTGATCGAGGATGAGCGTCATACCCCCACTGCCGCTTCGGCCTTGGCGGCGGCGATGCGTTTGGCGGCAAACTTCGCCTTGAATTCGGGACGGTCGATCGGCTGCTTTGTCCAGACGCCCGCGGTAGGGCCAGTGCCGACGCCTTCGAAGAACGCCTTCATCTTGTCGAAGCGCA
>JAYTAR010000109.1:0-1925 GCA_043737455.1 Sphingomonadales bacterium
CGAGGCCGCAGGCCATGGCCGCGACACGCTGGTCCTGTTCACCAGCGACAACGGCCCGTGGTTCGAAGGGTCGACCGGCGGGCATCGGGGGCGCAAGGGCGGCGCGGGTTGGGACGGTGGCTACCTGGTCCCGATGATCGCGTGGATGCCGGCCCAGCTGGCCCCGCGCGTGACCAACGCCATCGGCATGAACATCGATCTGCTCCCGACGATCGCGGCTGTTGCCGGCGCGGCCCTCCCGCGCGGCGTGACGCTGGACGGTCGCGATCTGTCACCGGCATGGCGCGACGGCGTGGCGACCCCCCACGACCAATTGCTCCTGTTCAACAATGAGCGAGTCGCTGCGCTGCGCACTCAGCAGTGGAAGTTCGTCGGCCGCAGTTACTACCGCTCGTATAATCTGCCCCTCGCGTCGCTCGGCTATCCGTTGCTGTTCGATGCCGTCCGCGATCCGGGCGAGACGATCAACGTGGCCTCACGCCACCCCGAGGTCGCCACCGACCTGACGCAGCGCTTTGCAGCCGCCCGCGCGACGTTCGAGCCGCTTGGCCGACACCAAGTTCCCGACACCATCCCCAGCGCGAGTTGAATGTGATCGATCAAGATATTCCCCGCCGCGTCGACGCCATCCTGTCACAAGCCACGCTCGCCGAGAAGGTTGGGATGATGTCCGGCAAGGGCTTTTTCCAGGCGTTCCGGGAGGATGCGGGCGTGTGGGGCGCTCGGCCGTATCGGGCCGGGTCGGGGATCGAGCGGCTTGGCGTCGAGTCTTTGTATTTCACCGATGGCCCGCGCGGAGTGGCGCGCGGTCAATCGACCTGCTTCCCGTGCACGATGGCGCGCGGCGCAAGCTTTGATGTCGATCTGGAACGGCGTATCGGCGAGGCGATGGGCATCGAAGTACGCGCGCAGGGTTGCACCTTGTCGGGCGCGGTGTGCATCAATCTGCTGCGCCATCCCGCGTGGGGCCGGGCGCAGGAAACCTATGGCGAAGACCCCTATCACCTCGGCACAATGGGCGTCGCGCTCGGGACCGGAATCCAGGCCCACGGCGTCATCGCGACCGTCAAGCATTTTGCGCTTAATTCGATGGAAAATGCGCGCTTCACCGTCGACGTGCGCGTCGACGAGCGCACCCTCCACGAAGTGTATCTGCCGCATTTCAAGATGTGCATCGACGCCGGGATCGCCAGCGTGATGAGCGCCTACAATCGCGTCAACGGTGAATATTGCGGGCAAAACCGCATCCTGCTGACCGACATCCTGCGCGACGAATGGGGCTTCGACGGCTTCGTCCATTCGGACTGGGTGATGGGCGTTTACGAACCCTATGGCGCCGCCGCCGGGCTCGACATCGAGAACCCTGAGCCACTGCGCTGGGGCGACAAATTGATCGCTGCGGTCGAAAGCGGCGAAATCGACCGCCAGGTGATCGACACCGCCTGCCGCCGGATTCTGCGCACGCAATTGCGCTTCGCTGAGGCGCAAGTCCCGCTGGCGGACTATCCGCTCGAACTCGTCGCGTGCGATGCGCATCGCGCGCTCGCGCTCGAGGCCGCCGAGAAGTCCGCTGTCCTGCTCGAGAATGACGGCGTGCTGCCACTCGCCAAGGGCGCGAAGATCGCCGTGCTTGGTCGGCTCGCGGCGATCGAAAATACCGGCGACAACGGCTCGAGCCGAGTCCGCGCCCCATCGGTCGTGACGCCGCTGATGGGTCTGCGCGCTGCCCTTGGCGATGCCCGAGTCGCGCACGCCGATGAGACCGATCTCTCGGCCTGCGCACGCGCCGCCGCCGACGCCGACACCGTGATTGTCGTCGTCGGCTATACCGCGGAGGAGGAGGGCGAGTATATCCCCAGCGATCTCGCGCTCGGCCAGTCGGGCTCGCTCGACAGCCTTCCGCCCGAGCTCGTCGAGGCCCGCAG
>JAYTAR010000110.1:0-1923 GCA_043737455.1 Sphingomonadales bacterium
AATCCGAGCCGCATCGACGGACTGTTCATCGAGCGCGCCATGGTGCGCGCCAACGAACGCCTGTCGGTGCTGTCGGCCGAAGCGCCGATCAACACGCCGCTGATCACCGACGGAACCGCTTTCTTCCAGCTCCAGGAGGAGATGAAGAACGCGTTCGAATCGACCGTCATCGACCTGCCGCGCCAGATGCTGATCCAATATCCGCACATGGTCCATGACGCACACGTCGCCGTGGTCGTGGCGGAGCTGACGCTGGCGGCGACGCGCGACACGATCCGCATCCTCGCCTGGCTGAAGTCGAACGCGCCGCAGACGAAAGTCATCGTCGTCGCCAACGGCGTGCCCTCGGGCGGAGCGCTCGAGATCAGTCGCAAGGACTTCGAGCAGTCGATCGAGCGGTCGGTGGACATCGTCTTCAACGAGGACAGCAAGCTTGCCGCCCAGGCCGCCAAGCTCGGCAAGCCGATGGCCGAAGTCGCCACCGGCAAGATGGCCGCGCCGTTCATGCAGCTGTCCAACATGGTGCTGAGCCACGCCAGCGAAGACGGGGCTGCGGTCGAGACCAAGGGCATCACCTCGATTTCGGCCAAGCCCTCGCTGGTCAGCAATCTGAAGTCGATGCTCGCCAAGAAGGCGGCGTAACAGGATCGTGCGGGAGCGGGAGGGGCCCATCGCCCTCCCCGCCTCTCTCCTCGAAGGACGGGACACCGGGCAATGATGTTGATGATCATGCTGGCACTGGGGCTTGGCGGGACGCTGATCCTGCTGGTCAGCGCCTTCAAGGGCCCGTCGACCCAGAAGTCGATCAAGAAGCGGCTCGAGGTGATGAAGGAGCGGCACAGCGAAAGCGTGCTCGCGGCCAACGCCAACGCCCAGATCCGCAAGCTGATGCAGGCGCGCGAGAACCGTGTCGAGAGCATGGCGTCGAGCCTGATCCCGAAGCCCGCGCTGCTGCGCAAGCGGCTCGAGCAGACCGGCCGACAGATAAACCTCGGCAAATATGCGATGATCTCGATGGGCATCCTCGTCGTCGTCGCCGGGCTGCTGATGCTCAAGGGGATCCCGTGGTACCTCGGGATCATGGTCGGCAGCTTCGCCGCGATCGGACTGCCGCACTTCGTCATCGGCAAGATGATCACCAAGCGGCTGGCCAAGTTCAATTCCAACTTCCCCGACGCAATCGAACTGATGGTCCGCGGCCTGCGCTCGGGCCTGCCGATCACCGAGACGCTCGGCATCGTCGCCGCCGAACTCGGCGGTCCGGTCGGGGTCGAGTTCCGCTCGGTCAGCGACAAGATGAAGATCGGCCGGACGATGGAGGTCGCGCTGCAGGAAACCGCCGATCGCATGGGCACAGCCGAATTCCAGTTCTTCGTCATTACGCTGGCGATCCAGCGCGAGACCGGCGGCAACCTCGCGGAGACGCTGTCGAACCTCGCCGACGTGCTGCGCAAGCGCGCCCAGATGAAGCTCAAGATCCGCGCGATGAGCTCGGAATCGAAGGCGTCCGCGATGATCGTCGGCTCGCTGCCGTTCATCGTCTTCACGCTCGTCTACATCATGAACCCGCAATATATGGGCAAATTCTTCGAGGATCAGCGCCTGATCGTCGCGGGCCTGGGCGGCGCGGTGTGGATGAGCATCGGCGTGTTCATCATGGCCAAAATGGTCAACTTCGAGATTTGATGGGGCGAATGTCATGAATCCCAATGTTCACCCTACGCTGCTCGGTTTCGACGTTATCTGGGTCGCCACGATCCTGAGCGCGATCGCGACGCTTGCCGTCCTGACCGCGGTCTATGCCGCGACCACCGTGCGCGACCCGATGGCGCGGCGTGTGAAAGCGCTCAACGAACGCCGCGAACAGCTCAAGGCGGGCATCGTCGCCTCGACCAACAAGCGCAAGAAGCTGACCAACAAGAA
>JAYTAR010000111.1:0-4928 GCA_043737455.1 Sphingomonadales bacterium
TTACAGGCAACGATCGGATTATCGGGCAGGCGCGGATCGCTGATGACCGAAGCGATCGGGCTATTGGAGACCAGCGTCACAAACAGTCGGTCGAACTCGGCTTTCGTTTCATCCATCGCCACCCCCGCGGCTCGCATTGAGCTGCCTTGCCGAATAGAAGTCCGCAAGCGAGTTGACCACTCGTTTCGACAATATCGCTGGCGCCACTCCGTTCGAGCGCTGGATCGTCGCCCCGAGACTATCGGGTGCAGGTGAAACTGCTTGCGACAAGGCCTCATGAGCGAGGCAATCGACGGTGCAAGGATCAGCGCGTCAACCAGACGACTTCGCTAGACTGACAGCGCCGCGGTACCCGTTTACATTCGCCTGTGCGCTTTGCGCTGCTGGTAACCGCGGGTCATTCGTTCTGGAAGGTTTGCGCAAACCAATTGCCGCGCCGCTGATTCCCACTAAACCCGCTTTCATGGGGCTGACCGTACTCGATGCGATGATACGCGGCGGCGCAATTTCGCTGTTTCTGCTCTTGGCGTTCCTTTTCGCCCGCGTCGCGCGAAGCTCGATGGCTGCCCGTCTGGGCGTCGGGCTTGCTTTTGGCGGCGCGTGCTATGTGACACTCCTCGCGCTCGACAGCATATTCGGTTTCGCCAACGCTTGGCGGCTGCCGCTTCACCTGATGAGCCTTGCAACGCCTGCGCTGTTCTGGCCCTTTGCCGCCGCTTGGTTCGACGATGATTTCGAATGGCGCTGGTATCACGCGACCTTCATCGTCGTGACGATGATCAGTGGGGTCGTTTCAAACTATCTCTTCTTCGTCTTGCTCTACCCGGATTTTGCATTCGCGTTCGTCTGGCGCAGCCTCAGTATCGCGTCCATCTTGCTGGGCCTCCGCGCGACACTCAAGGGCTGGTCCGCCGACCTTGTCGAATCACGCCGTCGTGTCCGCATCGCACTCGTCATTAGCGTCGGGGTCGCCATCCTATGGGTCGTATTGGCCGAACTGCTTACGCGCGGATGGCCGCCACCGGTCGAATGGCGCGTGATGAACGCCGCTTCGATGCTCCTCCTTGCTGCGATCGTCTCGCTCGCAACGGTCGGCTGGCGCGACCCGGTGTTGCTCGCCCCGCCCATTCGCCACGGGAAGTTGCCACCACGCCCCGAAGCCGACGATTCAGCGCTGCTTGCCCGTCTAGATAGCGAGATGCGTTATGAACGGCTCTACCGGCAGGACGGGCTGACGATCACTGCGGTCGCCGCGCGCCTTGGCGTTCCCGAATACCGATTGCGCCGAGCGATCAACCAAGGGCTAGGGGCGCGCAATTTTAACGCCTATCTAAACAGCTTCCGGCTGGACGAAGCGCGCCAGGCGCTTGCCGATCCAGCGCAGCGCGAAGTGCCGATTCTAACGATCGCGCTCGACGCAGGTTTCGGTAGCCTCGCCCCCTTCAATCGGGCTTTCCGCGAGGCGGAATGTTGCACGCCCACCGAATATCGCGTCCGCCACTGATCGAATTTACGAAATCAACCGATCGAAAACGCGAAATCGCGGCGATAGCTTCCTCTTCATCGCTCAATGGAGGTAGCACGCCTCCGGGAGATGAACGATGCCCAAAGACCTGAGTCTGTACGACGCTGCGCTTCGCGTCTTTCCAAACGTCTTCATGTTCGATGGCGGTCGCTATGTAATTGCGACGCTCGTCATGTCGGCGATCCTGTTCATCGTTCACCGCACCTCGCTGAAAGCGCGGATCATACAAACTCGCCGTGCGACGCGCGCCGATTACACCCGCGAGATTTTGACTTCTGCGCGCACGGTGCTCGTCTATGCGATTGTCTTCACGCCCGTACTTTGGATGAAGTCGAACGGTTATTTCGCAGGCTCCTGGACCGGCCCGCAGAATTGGGCAGTAACGGCGGCCTTCGTCGTCGCACTGCTCCTTGTCCACGACACCTATTTCTACTGGACGCATCGGCTCATCCACCGGCCCGCTTTTTTCAAGCGGTGGCACCGGACGCATCACAAGACGATCACGCCAACGCCGTTCACTGCCTATGCATTCGACTGGCGCGAGGCGGCTATGCACACCGGCATGCCGGTGCTCTGGCAACTGACAATCCCAACTCCCGACGAAGCCTTCTTTATTTTTTTGGGTATTATGATCGCGCGCAATGCCTGGGGACATTGCGGAACAGAACTTCACCCGCGGGGTTTTGCCGACAATTGGTTCTGGCAGCATTTCACCACGACGACGCACCACGACCTGCACCATTCGGGCAGCTTCGGCTCCAACTACGGCCTTTATTTTACTTGGTGGGACCGGATTTGTGGCACCGAGCATCCGCGCTACCGCGAAATCTTCCGTGAGGTCACGTCGCGGGGGCGCGACACGGGTAAAGCGCCAGTACTTAAGCCAGCAAGTCCTTGAACAGCCATAAATCTATGTGGAGCAGAAGAGGAGTGCCAGCCTAAAGCTGGCGCAGTGCCGCCGCCGGTCTAGCGCTGAGCACCGGCCAATTTGCCGCGAGCCCGACGACAAGGGTGATCACGATACCAGCGAACAGCGTCGTTCCGACGGTGGCCCAATCGGGGTCCCACGTGAAGTTAAATAGCTGCGTAACGACGTACCATGCGCCGCCAGTGCCAAGCAGTAACGCCACCACAGCGACCACGGCAGCGAGGAGCAACATGTCGAGCGCCTGTACAAGCAGGATCTGTGAACGCGTCGCTCCCAGCAGCCGCAATATGACTGAGTCATAGGTCCGCGCCTCGCGCGCCGCAGCAGTAGCGCCGATCAGCACGGTGATGCCCGCAAGGATGGTTACCGAAGCCGCAGCAGCGATCGCAGTCGCCATCGCGTTTACGACTTCGCGGACCTGCGTCAGGACGCTGCGCACTTCGATGACGCTTACGGAAGGGAAACGCGCATTTAGCGCGCGAACGACGGCGTCGTCGCCTCCGTGGGGCAATTCAACCGTCGCCGACAGGTTATGTGGCGCGTCATCGATGGCGTTCGGAGAGAAGACTAGGACAAAGTTGAAACCCAGCGTTTCCCAGTCGATTCGCCGGAATGAGGCGATTGTCGCGCTGCGCTCCACACCCAGAAGCGTATAGCTCAATCGGTCGCCGAGCTTGACCTTCAATACTTTCGCAAGCCGGTCGTCGATCGAAACCAGCGGAGGACCCGCATATTCGGCGGGCCACCAGCGTCCTGCAGTCAGCGTGCTTCCTGCTGGCAGCGTTGCCGCATAGGTCAGTCCGCGTTCGCCGCGCAGTGCCCACGCGCCTTCGGGGAGCTCGGCAAGGTCGGCAACCCGCGTGTCACCATAGCCGGTGATCGTGCCACGCATCAGCGGCACGGCGCTTACCTGCGCGTCTTTTGAAACGCCGACGATCGCTTGTCTGAATTCAGCGAGACGATCGCGCGGTACGTCGAGCGCAAATAATGCAGGCGCGCGTGCCGGGATCGTCCGTGCGACGTTCGCATCAATGCTCGTGCGGATCGCGGCTAGCAGGACGAACAGTGTGAGGCCGATGCCAAGCGCCACCACCAGCGCTGCTGTGCGTGACCCAGGACGGTGAAGCCCGGCGACTGCAAGGCGAACCAGCGGATGGCGCGCTCGCGGCAGCCGTGCGGCGACTCCGCGAATAGCGAGACCCAACCCCCCGAGCAGAAGCAGTGCTGCCGCAACTGCTGCCAGAAACGCGGCGCTGAGCCACGGACGTGACGACGCGGTTAGCGCAAGCGCGACGATAGTGGTCGCTGTAACCGCAATCCACGGCGCGGTGCGCCGCCATGTACCGACACGACTATCGGTAACGCCGCGCAGTAGCGCAGCGGCGGGCACTCCGGAAGCCGCCGCAAGCGGTGCGATCGCAAACCCGATCGCGGTCAGCCAGCCAAACGAGGCCGCAAGCGCCAGCGCGCGCCATTCGACCGTAAAGCTCGGTCGAACGGGCAGCGCGTCACCCGCCAGCGCCGTAATCGCAGGCACGGCCGCCACGCCGACGATAAGCCCGGCAAGCGCACCGAGCACGGCGACCAACCCGATCTGCAAAAGATAAACACGCAGGACGATGGACGCCGTAGCGCCCAGCACCTTCAGCATTGCGATCGATGAGCGTCGCGCGGCAAGATACGAGGACACACCATTCCCGATGCCAATCCCGGCGATGACGAGTGCGGCCAGACCCACAAGCGTCAGGAATTCGCCCATGCGTGTGATGAACCGCGTCGCGCCCGGCGCTGCATTGTCGCGCGTTTTTGCTTCCCATCCGGCAGTACTGAAGGTGCGCTGGAACCGCGTGACGGCGGTTTGGGCGTCGTTCCGCGTGGCAATGCGATATTTGCTTTCGTAAAGGCTGCCGGGCTGGACAAGCCCTGTACGCGCGAGCCCGGCCTGCGACACAAGCACAACCGGTCCGAGTGCAAACCCTTCACCCAGTCGGTCGGGCTCGTCGGCGATGATACCGCCAACACGAAATGTCGCCGTGCCGAGGCGAATTAGCCGCGCCCCGCGCAACCGCTCAGCAAGAGCAGGCGCGATCCATACGACGTCCGGCTGCGGCGCGGCGACCCGACGACCGTCGGTAAGCGTCAGCGCGCCGTACAGTGGGTAAGCTGCATCGACGGCCTTCAACTGGATTGGCACAATCGCGTCGCTTGCGACCGCGCTGGCCTGCATCCGCACCGTTGTCGACACGCGACCGATGCGCGCCATAACCGCCATTTCGGCATCGGTGGCAGCGCGGCCCGTTGTCGCAAACTCGACGTCGCCCCCAAGTATGAGTTGCCCCCGCGATGCCAATTCGCGGCTGATCCCGTCGGTCAGGCTCCCGATCGTGGCAAGCGTCGCAACGCCGATGAGCAGGCAGGCAAAGAGCAGGCGCAGTCCGCGAAACCGCCAATCAAGTTCGCGCCGGGCGATGCGCC
>JAYTAR010000112.1:0-1908 GCA_043737455.1 Sphingomonadales bacterium
CCGACCTCGGCGATGCGGCGTTGATCGAGCGGGTCGACGAGTGGCTGGCGCCGGTGCTGGCGGGCAAGCGGCGGCTCGACACGATCGACCCCGGCGCGCTTCGCAATGCGCTCGACGGACTGCTCGGCTATCCCGCGAGCCAGGCGATCGACAAACTCGCGCCGACGCATTTCACTTCGCCCGCGGGGGCAGCGCATCCGATCGACTATGCAGCTCCCGGCGGGCCGACGGTCGAGGTTCGCGCGCAGGCGTTATATGGGCTCAAGACGCATCCGATGGTCGCTGGCGGGCGCGTTCCGCTGACGCTGGCGATCACCAGCCCGGCGCACCGCCCGATCCAGACGACGCGAGATTTGCCCGCTTTCTGGGCCGGATCGTGGCGCGAGGTGGCGAAGGAAATGCGCGGTCGTTATCCGCGTCACCCGTGGCCCGACGATCCGGCCAGCGCGCCGCCGACGCTCCGGACCAAGCGCGCCGGGTCTTGATTCACGCCGCGGCTTGCGCCAATCGAGCGGCCATGACGACCGCACGGATCATCGAGCAACAACGGGGAACCACCCAGTCGGGCAAGGCCAAGGCCGGTCGCTGGACGCTGGAGATGGAGCGCAAGGAAGCGCTTCGCCCCGACCCGCTGACCGGCTGGGCAGGGAGCGGCGACACCGAAACCCAGCTTCGCCTAAGCTTCGACAGCAAGGATGAGGCTTTGGCCTATGCGCGCTCGAAGGGGCTCGAGGTGCACATCGTCCCCGCAGCCCCGGTCGGACTCAAGCTGCAAGCCTACGCCGACAACTTCCGCTGAGTTTCAGTCCGTAAACACTGCGTTGATCGCGCTTCCGCAGGCGACGCCGATCGGACTTTCACCTAATTCGCGCTAATGTCTGCTTTGGGTGGAAAGCTGACATAAAGTCGATAAGCTCCCATGATGCTATTTTTCACACTTGCCGCTCTGTTCGCCAATGGACCTGTAACAAGTCCGCCAACAAGGATCTTCACGGCCACGGAGGTGACATCCTTGGGCAAGGAGACGATGCGAAAATGTGGTTACTCAAGCCCGCGTGACCTTATGGAATTGTCAGGCGCTAAGCGTCAGGCGATTTTACCCTGCTTCATCAAAGCAACTGTGTCGCGCGCCAGGACCTTGTTACCGAAGACGATCGAGCCGGGTGCCACCCTCGTATCGGTGAGTAACTTCCAAGGGATGCCAGTCTTCGTCCTGCGGTTTGCATCAAATCATCCGAGAGCTTTAGTCCCGGAGAATCAAACATCGGAGTATGATAATTTGCTCTCCACTCGAACATGCAATGACAGGTGGCTTGGAAATCTTATCGATGCCGGAATGGTCGATGGTGCTCAAGCCGGAGCAGTCATCGTTTATAAGATCGAGACTGAAAAAAAACATGTGCTCGCTTTGGTCGCAGTGGCACAATGCTCGGACCCAAAATAGGCATCAAAAATCTCTCGGTTCATCGCTTGCGCTAATGTCCGCAATGGGTCGTAAGCAGACACTAAAAGCTAACCCGTCCCGCGCTCTTCGAGAAACGCCTTCATCATCGGCTGGAGGTTGCTGTTGTAGGACGCGATGACGTTGCGCGGGCCGGCGATTTCGAAATGGCTGAGCAGATTGATGCCATCCCAATAATGGATCGCGTAAGCGGGCGCGTCGCCGATGATCAACGCGCGGCCGTCGGGATGGAGCGGATCGACCGCTTCGAGATCGAGCGCGACCAGGGGTGCGGTCGAAGCGCAGACGACCAGCCGTTTGCCGGCAAATCCAGTCGCAATCGGGCGGTGGACGTGGCCGGCGAGGACCGCGACGACCTGTTTGGCGGGGGTGATCACCTTGGCGACGCGCTGGACCCATTCCTCGCACGACAAGGCGCTCATCCATTCGATCCCGGTGTCGACCGG
>JAYTAR010000113.1:0-4901 GCA_043737455.1 Sphingomonadales bacterium
GCACGTAGCGCGACGATACCGCTCGGGTGGAAGCGCGACGGGTGCACGCGGTTGGTCAGCAGTGTCCACGCAATGCCCGCATCGAAGTCGATCCACAAACCGGTGCCAGTAAAGCCGGTATGGCCGATCGTGCGGTCCGAACAGGCGTCGCCGCCGTGCCAGCCGTCGAAGCGCCGCTCCCACCCACAGGTGCGCGGGCCGCGTACGCGGGTCGTGATCGCGGCGAGAGTTGCCGCGCTGGCACCGTTGACCAACCCCCGCGCGAAGTCGAGGACGCCGTCGACCGTTCCGAACAGTCCGGCGTGTCCCGCCGCACCGCCGAGCGCGAAGGCATTCTCGTCGTGGACCTCACCGCATAGCACGCGCCCGCGCCAACTGCACGCTTCGGTTGCGACGGCAGGCCCGGGCGGCGGGCCATAGGACAAGCCATCGCCCAACGGCCACGCCGACAATGGCGCGCCGGTCAGCCGCTCGATCGCGATGCCAAGCAGAATGTAATTGATGTCCGAATAGACAGGTGGTCCAGCGGGCCACGCCCGTTGCAGCACGAAGGCGCGCAGCCGTGCCGGATCGTCGCCATAGGTGTAGATCGGCTCGACCGCGGGCAGGTGCGTCGCATGCGCGAGGCATTGGCGAAACGTCAGCCTTCGCTCGGCCGCGCCCGCGACGTCATATTGCCGCAGATCGGGAATCGCGTCGGTCAGCGGCGCGTCGAGGTCGATGCGGCCTTCTGCGGCAAGACGCAGGATCATCGTCGTCGTCGCCATCGGCTTGGTGAGCGAAGCAAGGTCGAACCAGTGCGACAAAGTCAGCGAATCGACCTCGGGCACCAGCGCCGCCCACCCGGCAACCCTCATAGCCTGCGTTCTATCCTGCGTGACGATGCCTAGAGCGGCGCCCGGGATGCGCCCCTCGTCGATCGCGATTGCAACGGGCACGAACGCTCGGTCGAGGCGGGCGCTCAACTGTTGCTCGAATGCCACGCTTTCACCGCCAACCGTCATCAAATGCCCTCGAGTTAGGGCCGCGTGATAACAAACTATGGCGCTTCGTCACAAAACTGTTTTCTGGTGCTGAGGCGCGGCAGGGCACCGCGGCAAGGGGAAAAGACATGGTTCGTTCGGCACTCGTGAAGCTGGCACTCGTTTCCGGGACTGCGCTCAGCTGCGTCATGCCGACGATCGCACTGGCTCAGACTGGCGCGCTGCCGACGACGCCGTCGAACGACGTGACGAGCGAAAAAGAGATCCTCGTCACCGGATCGCGGATCAAGCGCGACCCGAACGACAGCGCGCTGCCGCTTCAGATCATCACGACGCAGGATTTGTCGCGCGAAGGCATTAGCAGCCCGGAACAGCTGATCTCCTATCTATCCACAAACGGCAACGGCGCCGACAATCTCGCGTCGAATTCCGACGTCGTCTCGGGCGCGGCCCGCGGCACCAATGGCCTCTCGGCGGCGAACTTGCGCGGGCAGGGCTCGGCGTCGACGCTCGTCCTGCTCAACGGTCGGCGGGTAGCGGCGCATGGGCTCCAGGGTTCGGCGGTCGACGTCAACCAGATCCCGTTCGCCGCCATCGAACGCGTCGAGGTGCTCAAGGACGGCGCCTCGGCAATCTATGGCACCGACGCGATCGGCGGCGTCATCAACTTCATCACGAAGACCAACTTCACGGGCCTTGCGCTCAATGGCTTCACCGACATCACTCAAAAAGGCGACAGCCCCATCTACCGGCTGTCGGCGACGGCGGGCTTCGGCAAGCTCGAGGAACAGGGCTTCAACGTCATGGGCGCGGTCAGCAAGAGCTGGAACGGTCCACTGTTCGGCAACCAGCGCGGCTTCGTGAACGGCAACCAGCCCAATCGCGGCTTGTCGATCGATACGCGTGGCACGCCCGTCGCGACGGCTTTTCCCATCAATCCGACGGCCATCGGGGTTGGCATTACTCAAGCCGGGACGCTGTTGGGCGGCGCGAATGGCGCGACTTCGCTGGCTGCGAACCCTCTTTTCTTCATTCCAGGAACATCGACCCCGGCCAGCGGCGGCGTCAACCCGCTGCGGCTTCCTGGCGGCGCGGGCTGCGCTTCGGTCGACGGTGGGCTCGATTACGACGCGGTGCTCTGGGCGAATCCTACGGCCGCGCTTGCCTGTTCGTATGACACTGGGCGCGCCGCGACGCTTCAGCAGCCGATCCAGACGCTCACTTATTACGGACGGGCGACCGCGCGCGTCGGCGGCGGGCACGACATCTTTGCCGAGATCACGGGCTCGGAAGCGAAGTCGAGCAAGCTATTCTCGGAGAATCAATATTCGGCGAACAACACGACATTGCCGATCGCCTATCCACGCAACGCGCTGACGGCAGCGACTTATGATGCCATCTATAACCGCTTGGTCGCAACGCTGCCGGCGATCGCGGGCAATTTCGGCAAGCCGATCGCGTTCCGCTTCCGCTGCATCGCCTGCGGCCCGCGCGAGTATGAGACGACGACGAAAACGTTCCGCGGCGCGGTGGGTGCCGAAGGGCCGCTGTTCGCCGACTTCGATTATCGCGTCGGCGCGTCCTACGCCAGCAGCACGGCGAGTTCGCTGCTTGGTTCGGGCTATCATTTTCGTGGTACGTTCAACGGTGCTGCCGCTGCGGCGGCATCGGGCATTGCCGGGGCGATCTCGGGTGGTCCAGACTCGCGCGCACCGACCGCACCAGGCGCGAGCGCGCCGGGCATCGTCGGCCTGTTCAACAGCGGCATCCTGAACCCGTTCTCGGTCACCCAGACGCCGCAGGCGCTCGCCGCGCTCGACGCTGTGTCGGCACGCGGCACGCGCCTCTACGGCGGTAAGTATGAGGTCAAGCAGTTCGACGCATCGATCGCGGGCCGCGTGTTCGACGTGCCCGCCGGTCCGGTACAAGTTGCGGTCGGCGTCGACTATCGCCGCGAAAGCTACAAGTTCGACGGCTCGGCGGCGGGGTCGATCAACTCGCCCGACATCTTCAACGTCGCGTTCGACAACATCAACGCGCTGAACAAGGTCGAGCGTACGGTGAAGGCGGCGTATGGCGAGCTGTCAGTGCCGATCTTCAAGGCGCTCGAGGTCACGTTGGCGGGCCGGGTCGACGATTATTCGGGTTTCGGCTCGACCTTCAATCCGAAGATCACTGCCAAATTCCGCCCGATCGACTGGCTGTTGTTCCGCGCGTCGTACAACACCGGCTTTCGCGTGCCGACTTTCAACCAGATCTTCAACGGCGTGACGATTTCACCCAATCCGGGCAACACGCTCGTCGATCCGACGACCTGCCCACAGGGAACCGTATCGGGGCCGCAGCCGGACTGCGCCGCGATCACGCCCGACTCAGCGAGTGGCGGCAATCTAGCGCTGGCGCCTGAAAAGTCGAAGCAGGCAAGCATCGGCGTCGTGTTCCAGCCATCGTCGAAGTTTAGCCTGTCGGTCGATTACTGGACGATCTCGGTTGACAATACGATCGGCACGATCACGATTCCGCAGCTGCTGGCAAATGCTGGGGCATTCCCGACGCGCATCAACCGGACCAACGGCATCATCACCGCGGTCGACCTGCGTACCGGCAACTTCGGGTCGCGCCGCACGCAGGGGCTCGAGTTCGCTGCACGCGGGGGCATCGATGCGCTGGGTGGGATCGTGACCGCCGGGTTCGACGGCACTTTGCTGCTCGTCAAGCGCGAGAAGCTGCTGCCCAATCTGCCTTACACCAATATCAAGGGCGTCTTCACGCTGGCTGGCGACCTTGGCCTCAAGTGGAAGCACAACGCGTTTATCTCATATGCCAATAAGGGATTTGCGGCGACGTTCTCGCAGATTTACCGCGATGGCTATGAGAACCAGGCGCTGCCTGCGAGCGCGACGCGTCCGCAGTTCAACCCGCGCGTCCGGCCCTACATCATCTACAATGCATCGGTCTCGCAGCGCTTGGCCGAGCGCATGACGCTGACTTTAGGCGTGCGCAACGTCTTCAACACCGAGCCGCCGTTCGCGATCACCTATGACAGCAATACCGGGTCGGGCAGTTCGTGGGAGCCACGCGTCGCCGATCCGCGCGGGCGCTCGTTCACTGCGGCGGTCGAGGTCAAGTTCTGATCCTGCCACTGGCGCTCGCGCTGGCGGCGGCACCTCCCGTCGCCACCGTGCGGGTCGCGTTCGACCGGCGCGGCGAGACTGCGGTCGCGGTAACGGGTGTCGCCGATCTGGCGACGAGCCGTGCAGTTACCGCCGACGATCCGGTGCGGGTCGCATCGATTTCGAAAGTCGTTGTTGCGATCGGTGTCCTGCGGCTGGTCGAGGCGGGCGTGCTCGACCTCGACGCCGACGTGTCCGGACAACTTGGCCAACCCTTGCGCAACCCCGCGTATCCCGACGCTAAGATCACGTTGCGCCAATTGCTCTCGCACACCTCGAGCCTGACCGATGGCGTCGACTATGTCCTGCCGCTCGACGCGCAATTGGCGACCGTGCTTGCCAATCCCAAGGCGTGGGACGCGCGCCATGCGCCGGGTACTTACTTCCGCTATACCAATCTCAACTTTCCGGTGATTGCGGCAGTCATGGAGCGCGCGACCGGCGAGCGTTTCGACCGGCTGATGGCGCGGCTGGTGTTCGCGCCGTTGCGGATCGACGCCTGCTTCAATTGGGACAGCTGCAGCGACGCGACCGCACGCCGCGCCGTCGTGCTCTACCGCGACCGCAAGGTGACGCGCGACGAGAACCGCGATGGAAAGCCCGCATGCCCAGTCACCGCCGCGAGCGACGGCAGCTGCGACCTGTCGGTGTGGCGTGCGGGCGCGAACGGCGCGATCTTTTCGCCCCAAGGCGGCATGCGTATCTCCGCGCGGGGACTAGCGACGATCGGCCGGCTGTTGCTCAA
>JAYTAR010000114.1:0-4894 GCA_043737455.1 Sphingomonadales bacterium
ACTTGCTGACCGATGGCAAGAGCCGCAATCAGCTGAATGGCTGGAGCATGGACGGGCGGATGATCGGCTACAGCTCGACGCGGCGCAACGGCACCGACGGCGACCTGTACGTCATGGACCCGCGCGACCCCCGCACCGACCGCATGGTGGCAAAGGTCGCGGGTGGCGGCTGGCGGATCGCGAGCTTCGCGCCGGGTGGCGCCAAGGCCGTGGTCGCGAACTATCGGTCGGTCACCAAGACCGATCTGTTCATGCTCGACCTTGCGAGCGGCGCGATGACGCCGATCGGCGATCATGCCAAACCGATCGCTTATGGCGCGGTGCACCATGCCCCCGACGGGACCTTGTGGGTGACGTCGGACGAGGGCAGCGACTTTCAGCGGCTGGGCATCCTCGACCTCGCGACCGGCAAGTTCGCGCCGCGATCGAGCGAGAAATGGGACGTCGACAGTTTCGATGTCGCGCCCGACGGTCGGTTCCTCGCTTACGTCGTCAACGAAGCGGGCATCGACCGCGTCCGCGTGCTCGACCTCAAGAGCAATGCGGTTCGCACCGTCGAAAGCCTGGGCACCGGCGTCGTCGGCGGGTTGGAGATCGCCGAATGGGGCGACATCGGCCTGACCTTCACCTCGGCGCGCAGTGCGGCCGACGCCTATGCGATCGACCCGGTGACCTTGCAGGCGACGCGGTGGACGGCGAGCGAAACCGGTGGCCTCGACGTCACCGCCAATGTCGAGCCGCAACTGATCGAGGTGAAGAGCTTCGACGGGCTCGGCGTTTCGGGCTTCCTCTATCGCCCCGATGCGACGAAGTTTCCCGGCAAGCGACCGCTGATCGTCAGCATCCATGGTGGACCCGAAAGCCAGAGCACGCCGGGCTTCCTGGGACGCAACAATTACCTGCTCAACGAACTCGGCGTCGCGATCTTCTACACCAACGTCCGCGGGTCGAGCGGCTATGGCAAGGCGTTCGTCTCGCGCGACAATGGTCCGTTCAAGCGCGAAGATTCGGTCAAGGACATCGGCGCGTTCCTCGATCGGCTAGCGGTCGACCCCGCGCTCGACGCGTCACGCTTCGCGGTCAGCGGCGGCAGCTATGGCGGATACATGTGCTATGCCAGCGCGATCCGGTACGGCACGCGGCTGCGCGCGGCGAATTGTATCGTCGCGATCTCGAACTTCGTCACTTTCCTCGAAAACACGCAAAGCTATCGCCGCGACCTGCGCCGCGTCGAATATGGCGACGAGCGCGTCCCCGCGCAGCGCGCCAAGCTGCTCGAGATCTCGCCGCTGGTCCGCAGCGCCGAATTGCGGATCCCGCTGATGGTGGTGACGGGGGGCAACGACCCGCGCGTGCCGCAGTCCGAAGCCGATCAGATGGTCGCCGCGGTGCGCAGGAACGGCAGCACCGCCTGGCATCTGGTGGCCGCCAACGAAGGCCACGGCTATGCCAGAAAGGAAAATCTGGATTATCAATTCTGGACGTCGCTGATGTTCTGGCAGTCGACCTTGCTGGGCGACCGGCAGCAGGCCGCGCGTTAGCGTTGTTCCAATTCAGTGACCGTTCAACCGCCACCGGCAAAGCGTGCGCCATGATGTCGTTCCGTTTCATGCCCGCGCTCGCCGCCGCGTTGATCGCGCCCACCGCCGCCCTCGCGCAAAACGCCGACCTCGTGGCGGTGCAAGCGCATCTGCGCGCGGTGACGACGATGACCGCGCAATTCGTGCAGACCGACCGCAGTGGCAAAGCGCTGACCGGCACGCTGACGCTGAAGCGGCCAGGCAAAGTCCGCTTCCAATATGCGCCCGGCGTCCCGATCCTGATTGTCGGCGACGGGTCGGGGCTGATCTTCGTCGATTACTCGGTCAATCAGGTCCAGCGTTGGCCGATCGGCAATTCGCCTTTGGGCGTGCTGCTCGATCCCTCCAAGGACCTGTCGCGATTTGCGCGCATCGTGCCGACCGCCGATCCGCGCGTCCTGCTCGCCGAGGCGCGCGATCCGCGGCGTCCCGAATATGGTACGCTGACGCTCGCCTTTGCGCGCGAGGCCGGCGCGCCGGCGGGACTGCGTCTGCAGGGGTGGATAGCGCTCGATGCGCAGAATAATCGAACGTCGGTGCGGCTCAGCGACCAGCGGTTCAACGTTCCGGTCGGCGACGAAGCGTTTCGTTGGCGCGACCCGCGACCCATGCGGACGCCAAAATGACGCGTTCGTTCATTTGAGCGACAGCAATGCGGTCGTAAAAAAGACCTTGTAGCACCCGGCGCTGCGGCGGGCTTCCCCCCTGTTACTCGCTGCTTTTCGCTGGATGCTCGCCCGCGTGACGAACGCAGGTCGGCCCTCGCTCCATGCCCCCGGAGCGGGGGCCTTTCCTTTGCACGCTTGGCTTGCCGACAAGCGCTTGGCCCGAGTAGCGACTGAGAATGAGTTCATCGTCGCAGTCGGAGGTCGCCGCCGCATTGGCGCAGGCCAGCGAACGCCTGGCATCGGTGTCGGCGACGCCGCGGCTCGATGCGGAGGTGCTGCTGGCGCACGTGATCGGCGTCGATCGGGCCGCGCTGTTCAGCAAGGCGCACCGGGTGCCGACAGCGTTCGAGCAGGTGGTCGAGCAACGTCTGCGTCATGCGCCGATCGCCTATATCACCGGCACGCGCGGGTTCTGGACGCTCGACATCGCGGTCACGCGCGACGTGTTGATCCCGCGGCCAGACAGCGAGACGCTGATCGATGCCGCGATCGCGAATTTCCAACACGGAACGCCGCGCCGCGTGCTCGATCTCGGCACCGGGTCGGGTGCCTTGCTGCTTGCGGCACTCGACCAATGGCGCGACGCGCGCGGGGTCGGCATCGACGCCTCGCCCGCGGCGGTCGCGGTCGCGCGTGGCAATGCTGTCCGGCTCGGCTTCGGCGACCGCGCGGTGCTTATCGAGGGCGACTGGAGCGGTACGGGCGAGCGTTTCGACCTGATCCTGTGCAATCCGCCCTATGTCGCGACCGATGCCGTGTTGCCGCGCGATGTCGCGGAGTGGGAGCCGGCGTCGGCGTTGTTCGCGGGCGCCGACGGCCTCGACGCATATCGGCGCGTCGCGCCTTTGCTCGGCGAGCAACTCGCGCCCGGCGGCGTCGCGTGCATCGAGATCGGTCATGACCAGCGCGCCGCCGCCAGCGCGTTGTTCATCGCCGAGAAACTGCATGTCGCATACCGGGCCGACCTCGGCGGACGCGACCGCTGCCTCATCATCACGAAATAAGGGCTTGCGCGGCCGCAGACAGTCGCTAGTGGCGAAACTCAAGGTACTTTTGCGAACGATACCACTGATCTGGGTCGTTCCGAACGCTGCCTTACCCCCCAATTACTGCCGGGTTCGCGAGGGGCGCGGATCGGGCCGGATAACGCGGCTATGCGTGGGGACTGTCGGGGAAGATTCAGCCATTTTCAGGCGAAGGACGACCACCTCTTGATCAACAATCGTCAGCAGTCCGGTCGCCGTCGCGGCCGGGGGGGCCAGAATGGCCAAAACGGCCCGAGCGGGCAGAGCGGGCAGAGTGGCCAGCGTCAGGGCCGACCCGAAATGGGCAACCGCATCGACAACCGGGCGCGCGGCAATGCGCCGCAACTGCTCGAGAAATACAAGTCGCTCGCGCGCGACGCGCAGCAATCGGGCGATCGCGTGCTCGCCGAATATTATCTTCAGTTCGCCGATCATTATTTCCGCGTGCTTGCCGAGAGCCGCGCGCGTTACGAAGAAGCGAACCCGCGCGCCCCGCGTCAGGAGTATGAAGCGGCCGGTGACGACGACGAAGGCTTCGATGCCGACGATGATTTCGACGCCCCGCGCGCGCCGCAGCGCGCCTATCGCGACGACCGTGGTAATGAGCCGCGTCCTTCGGAAAGCCGCCCGCGCGACGAGCGTCCCCGTGAAGAGCGCCCACGCGACGAACGTCCCCGTGAAGAACGCCCGCGTGAGGAACGTCCCCGTGACGAGCGCTACACGCGTGACGAGCGCCCGCGCGACGACCGGCCGCAGCGCGACGACCGCCCGCGTGAGGATCGCGCCCCGCGCGGCGATCGGCCGCAACGCGATGACCGGCCTCAGCGTGAAGACCGGCCCCAGCGCGATGACCGGCCCCAGCGCGACGACCGACCCCAGCGCGAGGAAGCGCGCCAACGTCCCGCACCGCGCGCGCCGCTGAACGGCAATGGCGCTGCTCAGGGTTCGGAGCGTGGCGCCGGGCATGACGGAGATCGTGACACCGATCGCGACGCCGACCATGACGACAATGATGGTGTCCTGCCGTTTGATGCGCTGCCACCCGCGATCGGCCTGCCACCCGCGATCAACCCGTCGCTGTCGTCGATGGAACCCGTCGCGGGCGTCGAGGGCGAGCCCGTCGCGGTGCCACGCAAGCGTGGTCGTCCGCGCAAGATCGTGAGCGACGCGCCCGTCACTGATTAGGTGTTCACGCGCCCTTCAGCCGCAATCACGGTATGACGCGGACGAGTTGATATCGGGGAGATCGTAAATGCGTCGAGCCTGGTCGATAGTGCCGCTAGCGTTCGCGTTCCCCCTCATCGCGCAGCCTTTGGCAAGCGCACTGCCGGTGGTCGCGCAACCCTCGGCAAGCGTAGCGCCAGCGCCAAGCGCGCAGGGGCGGGTCGCAGTCACGATCTATAACAATGACCTGGCTTTAGTGCAGGATGTCCGCCCGACCGCCCTGCCCGCCGGGCGCACGACGATCGAATTCCCCGACGTGTCGGCGCAGATCCGGGCCGAAACCGTCGCGATGGGCGGCGACGCCGTCGATATCGTCGAACAGAATTTCGATTATGACCTGCTCAGCCCGTCGGCGCTGATGGAAAAGGCGGTCGGCCAGACGGTGACGATCGTGCGC
>JAYTAR010000115.1:0-4883 GCA_043737455.1 Sphingomonadales bacterium
AAACGGCCATCGGGCGCGACCTCATACATCGACAGCGACCAGAACCCTGCGATCGGCACGCGAGCGGGGATCGTGAGACGATAAGCCCTATTGCCATCGAGCGCCGCACCGGCGGCATCGGTGATCGCCGTCACATAAATAGCTTCTTCGGCAGGGAGCGCCGCGAGCCAGCCGAGCGCAACCGCCGCGCGGTAGAAATCGTCATCGCCAAATCGACCCATGTCGGGGCGCGGGTATGACCAGCCATTACGCACCGAGGCCATCCACCCGCAACGCGGTATCCTCGTTCCCGAGCCACACCTGGGTGCCGCGCGGCGCGCATTCGCAGGTCAGCCCGGCTATTCCGATTCGGTCGACATCGTGTCGGACAAGGCGGTTGGCGAGGTCTTATCTATCGGCGCGACGGATATCGCAACCTTGTCGGGATCGTCGGCGGGCACCCGTTGCATCACACTCGGCTCGACACGCCTGCCAATGCCACGTCGCCCGCCGCGCTCGAACCGGTGGCGCGCGCGCTGATGGCGTTCCTCGATCCACTCATCATTTGAGGATATCGCGATGATCAGGTCTTCGACAGCGCTTCAACTCATCCTGCCGATCCTGATCTCGCCACTCGCCGCCTGCGGAGGCGACGGCTCTGCCGCAGGTGAACTGCCGACCAGCACGACGCCGACCTCCACGCCAGTGCCAACGCCGACTCCCACCCTTGCGCCGACACCCGCCCCGACGCCGACGCCGACGCCGCCGTCAGCAATCTCAGCTGCGAAACTTGATGCGGCGGCGACGTACATGCTCGGCACCGGCGCGCGTGCGATCGTGGTCATTCAGAACGGGGTCACGACGCTCGAACGCTATGCAAACGGCGGCACGGCGGCGCGGGGCGAGACGCTAGCATCGGGGACCAAGAGCTTCACCTGCGCGCTGATGGTGGGGGCGGAGGCCGAAGGATCGCTGACCATCGACGACTTTGCTTCCTCCGTCGTCGTCCCATGGCGGGCTGGCGGAAGCGGCCACAGAACGCCGACAAGCAGCGCGTCCGCATCCGCGACCTACTGTCGGTCACTTCGGGCTTGCTGACCAACGGCGTCTCAGGCGCCGCGCTCAACACCGTCGACAGCTACGCCCAGACTTTCAACGCGACATCGGCCCAGGCACCCGATGTCGCGACGATCTACACGCCGAGCAACGCGCAGGCGTTGAGCGCGGTGTTCTCGCTCAAGCGCGGCGGCAGTTTCAATGCCGCCGGCGTCGCGACCGGGGGGCAGGACGGCATCACCTACCTGCAGGCCGAGGTGTTCAACACGATCGGCATCGCGCCCACCGATTGGGAACGCGACCTCAACGGCAACGCGAACTTTGGTGGTGGCGCGTCGTTCACGGCGCGCGACTGGGCCAATTTCGGCCAATTTTCTGCGCAATATGGCGCATGGAACGGCGTCCAGCTGTTGCCCGCCACCGCGATGCGTCGCTGTTTCGAATATCGTTCGGGGGCAGCGTAAATCTATGGATTCGGCTGGTGGCTCAACCGCCCTGCCGGAACGAGCTATGTCGCCAGTCGTGACTCCACGCCGTGGAAGGCGGCGGTCGAGGCGCGCTGGACCGCGGGCGGCAAGATCGCGCCGAGCGCGCCCGACGACATGGCGATCGCGTTCGGCATCGGCAATCGCAAGCTGTATGCCAGCCCATCGCAGAACCTGAGCATCGCGGTGATCGGCGGGACGAACGACGACGAGGCGTTCTTATCGCGGCTGTTCAACTAAAGCAGGCGTCAGCGCATGCCGACGCTTTCCATCCGTGCCGGCAATTCATCGGGGAGCGGCAGGGTAGCACCCCTGACCAGCATGCGCATGATATAGCTCTTCGAGTGATGCACCATATCGCGCACGGCGCGGTCAGCGCGCTCGCCGTCGCGCGCACGCAGCGCAACGACGAGCGCGCGCCATTTGCGAACCGCTGCCAGGCGGCAGCGCCTGTCAGCGCCAAGCAGGTAGCGATGCTGCCAATAGGCCAACCGACCGACCTTCATGAGCATCGCGCCCGCGCGGTCGCTGCCGCAAATCTCACGTAACAGGGCGCCTGTCTCGAACGCCAGTCGCAGCCGTCGGCCCATCGGCAGCGACCGTGCGATCGTGGCCTCCATCTGATCGACCAGCGCCTCGACTTGGACGAAACCGGCATCGTCGGCTTGAACCGCAGCCAGGCGCGCGACAAGACCCTGCAGCGCAGCCACGACCTCCATGAGATCGTCGAGCTCGGGAGCCGACATTGCGACGACCCGCGCGCCACGCCAAGGGACCATCTCGATCAACCCGTCGAGCTCGACCAGCCGCAGCGCTTCGCGTACCGGCCCTCGGCTTGTACCAAGGCGGTCGGCGATGTCCTGCTCGCGAACCCAGTCGCCGCTGGCGTAGCGCACGCTGATGATGTCGCGTTCGAGCTGGTCGGCGATCTGCATCACCAGCGGCGGCAGTCGATCCGCCAAGTTGCCCGATGCGATTTCTGCGTTGATGCGCTTTGTCACAACGCAGCCCTAGCATGGATGGGAAGGCCGAAAACCTCTCATTGCTTCAGGCAATTGTCAGAATTCGGAGCGCCAACTTCTCCGACCTGTCGGCTCGGAATTCCCTATCGGTTGATCGCGTTGGTCGGGGAAAGAGGATTCGAACCTCCGGCCCCTGCCTCCCGAAGACAGTGCTCTACCAGGCTGAGCTATTCCCCGACCGACGCTGACGCAGCGCCCGAAGGCTCGCGAGTGCACGCCTTAGCGCCGCCCGCCCCGACCATCAAGTCCTTCGCGTCAGACTGTCTGCGCGGCCTCGAACAGGAACCAGGCACGCCGTTCGCCATCGTCAGTCCAATTGTCGATGACCGCCGATGTCGCATTGTCCTTGGCCGCATCCGCCAAATCCTTCGCAGCACGCAGCGACTGCACGAGCGCCAGATTGTCGTCGCGCAACTCGGCAAGCATCGCGGCGGGCGCGACTGCTTCGGCTTCGTTGTCTGTGATCGACTGATGCCGCGCGATGTCGCCAATCGAGCGCAAGGTGGTGTTTCCCGTCTTGCGGACGCGCTCGGCGATCAGATCGGTCGATTCAAGGATCTGCGTCGCCTGGTCGTCGAACAGCAGGTGATAATCGCGGAAATGCGGGCCCGAAACATGCCAGTGAAAATTCTTGGTCTTCAGATACAGCGCGAAACTATCGGCGAGAATGCCGTTCAGCGCGTCGGCGACGGTCGCGGCGGCATTGGTCGGTAGATCGGTCGGGGTCTTGAGCGAGGGCTTGGCGGTCTTGGGCATGCACGTCTCCTGTCGCACGCATATGGGCGAGCGCTACAGCAGGCGCAATCCGGCGAGCGCGGAGGTTGCGCCGACACCGATCAGCACAATTGCGGCGACCAAGCGGATCGCCCGCTCGGGCAGTTTCGCGTCACGCGCCGCCGTTGTTAGTGCGAGCGCCAACGCCAGCCCCGCCAACGCTCCGAAGCTGGCCGCGAGTGCTCCGAATGGCGCGGCGAGTGCAAATACGAGCAGCACGCTGCCACCGCTCCAAAAGCCCCAGAGCACACGCCATGTCGCGGTCGCGGGACGGACCCGCTGGATTTGCCCGATCCCGGCAAGAATCAGGGCGATGCCCGCCATCAGCGCCTCGGCCCAGTCGGTCAGCATCGGCCCGACCACGGTGCCCCCCGCCCCCGCGCCGAACAGCAGCGCGGCCACGATCCAGAGCTTCAATTCGCGCCGCGGCGCTTGCCACAGCATCACCGCGCGCGGGCCCCATTCGGCCAGCAGCACCGCGACGAGCGCGGGCACGAAGCCGTTCATGCGTTCAGCCGTTCAGGCGCATGCCGACCGCGCCGAGCCATGCCGTGGCAGCGCCAGGCGTGTCGTCGTCGCTCGCGACCGCGTCGCCCATCGCTTCAAGGAAGGGAATGACGATCGTCGATCCCGCCGATCGCGCCATCGCGCGCTCGAGCCCACTCGCAAGCGCGGCCACCGCTGCGAAGCGGCACGTGTACGCCTCACGGCGAATGTCGTCGACCGCGAACGCCAGCCGTGCCGGCGTCATCGACAGGCACTCGCGCGCAACCGCGTCGATCCGTTGCGCAAGCTGCAACCGTGCGATCGTTCGTGTCTCGCTCGCGATGTCCATTGCACCGACCCCTTTGCCACAGCGTGCACCACGCGCGGTAAAGGGTGCATTAACACCATCCGCGCCTTGACTTACCGCGACGGACTCGGCATCTGCCCGCGCTATCCAGACACACATCTACAAGGGTTTTTCGGGTCATGGCCAAGCCGACCACCGTCAAGATCAAGCTCGTCAGCTCGGCCGACACCGGTTTCTTCTACGTGACCAAGAAGAACCCGCGGACGAAGACCGAAAAGCTGTCGTTTCGCAAATATGATCCGGTCGTGCGCAAGCATGTCGATTTCAAGGAAACCAAGATCAAGTAGGCCGTAACGGGGGCGGACGGGAACGATGTCGCGCGGTTTGCTCCTTTTCGGCGCGATGCTGGTGACGGCGATGCCT
Organism: Sphingomonadales bacterium; assembly: GCA_043737455.1. GTDB lineage: Bacteria > Pseudomonadota > Alphaproteobacteria > Sphingomonadales > Sphingomonadaceae > Sphingomonas_O. Next base: position 4,533 of record JAYTAR010000115.1, read on the forward strand.
GCGCTGGCGGCGAAGCGGCAGGTCGAAATCGTCAATGCGACCCCGCACGCGATGGTTCGCCTGTACGTTCTGGCTGCAGATCGTGACGATGGCGAGGACGATGTCCTTGGCGACCGCATCTTGAAACCGGGGCAGTCGGTTCGGATCGATATGAATGACGGCAGTGACGTCTGCTTATTCGATGTTCGTGCCGACCTCGACGACGGCAAGACGCTGACGCGCCGTAAGATCAACGCTTGCGAGATGACGACCTATCGCCTGACCGATCGCTGATCGGTTCGCATAAGCTGATCCGTCAGGCTTGCAGGACGTCGAGCGCGGCGCGTTCGCCTGATTCCATCGCACCTTCCA
>JAYTAR010000116.1:0-4875 GCA_043737455.1 Sphingomonadales bacterium
GATGACGGGCTCGTAATGATGGCCGACACGCGCACCAATGCGGGGATCGACAACATCTCGATCTACCGCAAGCTGCACGTGCTCGCCGATGATGACGAGCGGCTGATCTTCCTTGCCAGCGCAGGGTCGCTGTCGGTGACGCAATCCTTGCTGTCGATGCTGACCGAAGGGCTGAGCGTTGCCGACGACGCCGGACATCCGCGTCTGGTCGCCGGATGCCCCACGATGTTTCGCGTCGCGCAGCTTGTCGGCGACGCCGTCATCGCCGCGCGACGGTCGGTCGGGCTGACGCTCGAGGGAACCAAGATCAATGCCCGCGTCTCGCTGTTGCTGGGCGGGCGGATCGGCGACCAGCCGCTCGCGCTGTTTCTGATCTACAATGAGGGCAATTTCATCGAATGCCATTCGGATGCGCCGTTCCTCCAGATCGGCGAGTATAAATATGGCAAGCCGATCCTCGACCGCGCGCTGACCCGCGCCACCGCGCTCGACGAAGCGGTCAAGGTGGCGCTGATCTCGTTCGATTCGACGATCCGCTCGAACCTGTCGGTGGGGCTGCCGCTCGACCTCGTCGCGATCCCCGCCGATCCGACGCGCGCGCCGGTGCGGCTCCGTCTGGCCGAAAACGACGCTTATTTCCACGACCTGTCGCGCGATTGGGAGCTGATGCTCAACGATGCGCGGGGGGCGATTACCGACCCCCCGTTCATGCTCGCTCCCCCATCAGTGTAGCGGCGCCCCTACAGTCCGAACGCAACCCCGACGCCACTCCCTCCTCGGTCCAGGAGAAGGCGGTCGAAGGCTAGAACTTGCGCCCATCGGGCGAGCCCGCCAGTCCCTCGCCGCGCAGGGCGACAGTGACGTCGGCGTCGGTCATGCGTCGCCAGCCCGCGGGACCCAATCGTTCCATCGGCTGGAAGCGGGCCTTATACTCCATGCGCTTCGAGCCTGCGACCCAATAGCCCATATAGACATGGCTGAGCCCCGCGAGCGCCGCGCGTTCGATGTGATCGAGGATGATGAAGGTGCCGAGACCCGGCCGCCCCTCCGCTTCGGGCGCGAAGAAACTGTACACCATCGACAGCCCGTCGCCCTGGCGATCGGTGATGCACGCACCGACGAGCTTGCCCGGTCGATCGCCGCACGGCGGCTCGCGATATTCGACGACGTACGTGTCGACCGCCGAATGCTCGACCATGTCGGCAAAGTCGACGTCGTCCATTCCTGCCATGCCGCCGCCGGGATGGCGGCTGTCGAGGTAACGGCGCATCAGCGCATATTGCTCTTCGGTCGACCACGGGCGACACGCGGACGCCTCGAGATCGGCGTGACGCTTGATGAGTTTCTTTTGCGAGGCGTTCGGCGTGAATTCCTGCGCGAGCACACGCACCGACACGCACGCCCCGCAGCCGATGCACGAGGGGCGATAAGCGACCCCCTGGCTCCGCCTGAAGCCGATCCGCGACAAGGCCTCGCTCATCTCGGTCGCATCCTGGCCGACGAGTTCGGTGAAGACTTTGCGCTCGGTCCGCCCGGGCAGGTACGGACACGGCGCGGGCGTGGTCAGGAAGAAGCGGGGATAGCGGAGGGCTTGCACGGTGCGACTATGCGGGGGCGGCAACACGATGAAAAGCGGATTTACCATCAAAGAAGGTTAACGTCAGGCGAGCTCCACCGGCGTCACCTCATACCCCGCCTGCCCGAGCGCGGCGACCAGCCGATCGAGGTGATCGGGCCCGCGCGTCTCGCATTCGATGTCGGTGATCAGCCCCTTTGCCGGAAGCGTGGTGAACACGCGCTGGTGATAGATTTCGATGATGTTGACCGATTGCTCGTCGAAGATGCGCGCGACGTTGAACAGCGCGCCCGGTCGGTCCTGCAGCCGGATGCGCAAACGCGCGAGCCGCCCCGAACGCGCAAGATCGCGCAGCAAGACGTTGGCGAGCAGCCGCGTGTCGATGTTGCCGCCGCACAGGACGATGCCGACGGTTCGCCCGGCGAAGCGTTCGGGATGCGCGAGCAGCGCCGCGAGCCCGGCCGCGCCCGCGCCCTCGACGACGGTCTTTTCGATTTCGAGCAGGAGCGCGACCGACTTTTCCAGGTGCCGCTCGCCGACCAGCACGATCTCGTCGGCGACCGCCGCCACGATCGCGCGCGTCAGCATGCCGGGCATCTTGACCGCGATCCCCTCGGCGAGGGTATCGCCCTGGCTCGGCAGATCGTGGCCGCCGAGCAGCGCATACATCGACGGGTAGAGTTCGGCCTGCACGCCGATGATCTCGATGCCGGGTTTCAGCGCCTTTGCCGCGGTACCGACGCCCGACAACAGCCCGCCGCCACCGATCGGGATCGCCAACGTGTCGAGCGCGGGCGCGTCGGCGAGCATCTCGAGCGCGATCGTTCCCTGGCCTGCGATGATGTCGGCATCGTCGAACGGGTGAACGAAAATCAGCTTGCGCTCATCCTCGAGCACGCGGGCGTGCGCATAGGCGACGTCGAAGGTCTCGCCATGCAGGACAACAGTCGCGCCATGCGCTTGCGTCTGCATTACCTTCGTCGTCGGCGTCGTGGTGGGCATCACGATCGTGACCGGCACACCGAGCCGTGCCCCGTGATAGGCGAGCGCTTGCGCGTGATTGCCCGCCGATGCGGCGATCACGCCCTGGTCGCGCGCGTGCGGATCCATCGTCAGCAGCTTATTCAGCGCGCCGCGCTCTTTGTAGGCGGCGGTGAACTGGAGGTTCTCGAACTTCAGGAACACCTCGGCGCCCGTCATTTTCGACAGCGTTATGCTGTGCAACGTGGGCGTCCGCACGACCTGACCCGCGATCCGGGTAGCGGCGGCCTCGATATCGGCGAGCGTGACCGGATGGGGGTTCATGGCAGGCGACGACTTTCTCAAGGCTAGGGTGTGACCGGGTTTCACGCAAAGGCGCTAAGGAGAAGGAAAGGCGCAATGATTATTGACGACGCGGCGCAAGCCGCCCTTGAAGGTTTCCTGTCCGAAATTCATGACGAGGCCAAGCTGCAAGTCCATCAAACGCAGATAGGTGAGCAGCTGCTTGGCGTGCAGAGGCAAGTTCTGCTCGACCGACTTCAGCTCGATCAACAACTGGCCTTCGATCAGTAAGTCGGCCCGGAAAGCTTCGGGCAGAATGATCCCGTCATACTCAAATCCGATGGCTTTTTGCCGTTCGACGCGAAAACCACGGCGTGACAGCGCTTGCGTCAATAGCGCTTCGTAGACTGACTCGAATAATCCGGGGCCGAGACGCTTGTGCAGCGCGATACCGCAATCGATTGCTTCGCGCGCAAGGTTCTCGACGTCGCCCACCCTTCGCGCCTTTTCTTCTTCTTTGCGCCTTCGCGTGAAACTAGGTCACACGGCCTCGTTGCAAAGGCGCTACTGGCATCTGGCGCATGACGCAAACGAGCATTAGACGCCGCGCCATGGCGAACGTGGCATTCATCGGCTTGGGGGTGATGGGCGGGCAGATGGCGCGTCATCTGGTGGCCGCTGGTCACGCGCTTACCGTCTATAACCGCACGCACGCCAAGGCGGCGGCGTGGGTCGCCGAGCATGGCGGCTCCGCGGTCGACAGCCCGGCGGCGGCAGCGCGCGATGCCGATGCGGTCGTGACCTGCGTCGGCACCGACGACGACTTGGCCGCGGTGACGCTTGGCCGCGACGGCGCGTTTCGCGCGATGCGCAAAGGCGCGGTCTTCGTCGACCATACGACGGTCTCGGCCAAGATCGCGCGCCAACTCGCAGTCGAGGCGAAGGGGATGGCGATCCTTGCCGTCGATGCGCCGGTGACGGGCGGGCAGGTCGGCGCGGTCAACGGCACGCTGACGTTGATGTGCGGCGGCACCGATGCCGCGATCGCGTCGGCTACGCCGGTGATGCAGGCCTATTCGAGCAGGATCGTCCATGTGGGCCCTGCCGGTGCCGGGCAGACGACGAAGATGTGTAACCAGATTGCGTTCGCGGGCACCATTCAATCGTTGTCGGAAGCGATGCGCTTTGCGCAGGCGGCGGGGCTCGACCTCGACCGCGTGTACGACAGCATCTCCGGCGGTGCCGCGGGCAGTTGGCAGATGACCAACCGCTGGGCGACGATGGTGAAGGAAGAATTCGACTTCGGCTTCGCGATCGACTGGATGCGCAAGGATCTGGGGCTGGCGATCGACGAGGCCCGCGCGAACGGAGCGACGCTGCCCGTTGCCGCGCTCGTCGACCAATTTTACGCCGAGGTGCAGGCGATCGGCGGTGGTCGCCAGGATACCAGCGCACTGGTCCGCCGCCTTCTCAAACCATAATTTCTGCGTTGACCCGCTGACGTGGAACCACGACAGTTGATCTTTGTTAAGAGCAAACGTCAACCGGGCAGCGCAGTGTCATGAACGCAAACATCCTCATCGTCGAAGACGAGATGCTCGTGGCGCTCGAGGTCGAGGCACTGCTCGCCGACCTGGGTCATACGGTGATCGGTATCGCGCCCGATCTCGAGATGGCGCTTGGCGAGAAAGCCATCGACCTCGCGCTCGTCGATCTCAATCTCCGCGATGGCCTGACCGGTCCCGAAATTGGCCGGCGTCTGTCCGCGTCCGCCGGGTGCGCCGTCCTGTTCGTGACCGCCAATCCGCGCATGTTGGGCGATGGCATCGCCGGCGCGATCGGCGTGCTGACCAAGCCGACCGACGAACAATCGGTCCGCGCTGCCATCGACTATGCGCTGCGGGTCCGTGGTGGTGCTACCAATGCCGTGCCGCCCGCCGGACTTACGGTGTTTCGCCAAGCCGCTTAGGCGCCACCTGGCCGCTGCAGTCGCACGGCGGACAGGCGAAGGCTGACGTTGAGGCCATCGCGGTGCC
>JAYTAR010000117.1:0-4868 GCA_043737455.1 Sphingomonadales bacterium
ACGCAGGCGAGGAGGACGACCGCTGCGGCCGCGAGGACACGCTCGAACCCATCCGCCGAGAGCGGCTTGAGTGACGCCGCGCGTGGGGAACGGCTCGCCATGGCCGAGTCTAACGTCCTTCGTGTCGACCGCGCAACCAATCGCCGGGTTGGTGATTTCCTTTGGCATGAGCACCGCACCCGACCATGCCGCCACCTGGACCGCGTTCAACGACGCGGTGAACATGACGCCTGCGGCCATCGAACGCTTTTTGGGCACCGAGGAAAGCAAGGCTGTCGGTTGGAAAGGCGAGGACGGCAAAGGCGACGAGAGCGTCGGTCACGCTTCGGGTAAGCGCATCGTCACGATCAAGCGGTCGAAGAAGGCCGACCTAACCGACGATGATTACGCGCATATGGCCAAGGTGGTCGGCTATGTGAAGCGCCACCTTGCGCAAGGTCCCAAATCCGACGTCGAGCATAGTCGCTGGCGCTATTCATTGATGAACTGGGGGCACGACCCGCTCGAAGACTGATTGTTTGATCGGCATGATCCGGCCGTTGTCCCGGTTCGACGACCGGGACGATGGTCTTACCGTGGCGCCATGCGGATCGCGCCGTCGAGGCGAACGTCTTCGCCATTGAAATAGCTGTTCTCGATCATCGTCAGCGCAAGGTGCGCATATTCGCTGGGCTTACCGAGCCGCTTGGGGAACGGAACCGACGCCGCTAGCGCGTCTTTCACATTCTGTGGCGCACCCAGCATCAGCGGCGTTTCGAATATGCCCGGGAGGATGGTGTTGATGCGGATGCCTTCGCTCATCAGGTCGCGCGCGATCGGCAGCGTCATGCCGATGACTCCCGCCTTCGACGCGGCGTAAGCGACTTGCCCCATCTGTCCGTCTTCGCCCGCGACGCTCGCAGTATTCACGATCGCGCCGCGCTCGCCGTCTTCGAGCGCGTCGAGCGTCATCATGCCGGCCGCCGACTTCGCGACGCAGCGGAACGTGCCGACGAGGTTGATCTGGATGAGCCAATTGAACGCGTCGAGCGGGTAGTGCTTGATGCTGCCGTCGGTCTTCGACCGGCTCGCGGTCTTCATCGCCGAGCCGGTCCCCGCGCAATTGACCAAGATGCGTTCCTGCCCATGTGCCGCGCGCGCTTTGGCGAACCCTGCGTCGACGCTTTCGTCGCTGGTCACATTGACTTCGCAAAATACGCCGCCGACCTCGGCTGCGACTGCTTCGCCCTTTTCGGCCTGCAAGTCGAAGATCGCGACCTTGACGCCCTTTGCGGCGAGCGCGCGGACCGTGGCCGCGCCGAGACCGGAGGCGCCGCCGGTCACGACCGCGCTAACTGTATTGTCGAGGATCATGCCAAAACTCCGTTCAATTAAAGCCGTTCGATGATGGTCACGTTGGCGATACCGCCGCCTTCGCACATCGTCTGCAACCCATAACGTCCGCCGCGCGCTTGGAGCGCATGGACCAATGTCGCCATCAGCTTGGTCCCGCTGGCCCCAAGCGGGTGGCCAAGCGCGATCGCGCCGCCATTGACGTTCAGCTTGGCAGGGTCGGCACCGACGTGTTGAAGCCATGCCATGGGCACCGGCGCAAACGCCTCGTTGACCTCGTACAAGTCGATGTCCTCGATCCGCATGCCCGCACGCTTGAGCGCGCGGTCGGTCGCGAATAGCGGCTCCTCGAGCATGATCACCGGGTCGCCGCCGGTCACCGTCAGATTGTGAATGCGCGCGAGCGGCGTCAATCCGTGCGTCTTCAGTGCCGCCTCGCTTACGATCATGACCGCGCTCGCGCCGTCGCAAATCTGGCTGGCGTTGGCGGCGGAGATGCTGCCGCCCTCCTGCAACAGCTTGACCGAACCGATGCTCTCTGGCGTCGCGTCATAGCGAATGCCTTCGTCGGTGCGATGCTGCTGCAGGCCGTCGGGCGTCTCGATCTCAACGCCCACGATCTCGCGTTCGAACGCGCCAGCATGCGTGGCGGCGGCGGCGCGGCGGTGGCTTTCATAGGCGAAAGCGTCGAGCTGGTCGCGGGTGAAGCCGTGCTTCTTCACCATCATCTCGGCGCCCATGAACTGGCTGAACATGATGCCGGGAAAGCGTTCCTCTAGGCGCGGCGACTTATAGTGGCCCAGACCCTCTTTCATGTGCAGCGTCATCGTCGAGCCCATCGGCACACGCGTCATGCTCTCGACGCCGGCCGCGATCACCACGTCCTGCGTGCCCGACATCACCGCTTGCGCCGCGAACTGGATCGATTGCTGCGAGGACCCGCATTGACGGTCGATCGACACGGCGGGCACGCTGTCGGGCAGGTGGTTCGCGGCGAGCACCGCATTGCGCCCGATCTGTCCGCCCTGCTGCCCGCCCTGCATGACGCAGCCCATGATCACGTCGTCGACCGCCGCGCCGTCGATCCCCGTTTCCGCGACCAGCGCGTCGAGTACCGTCGCCGCCAGATCGACCGGGTGAATGCCCGCCAGTCTGCCGCCGCGCTTGCCACCCGCGCTGCGCTTCGCACTCACGATATAGGCCTCTGCCATCGTTGCTTTCCTTTGACGTTCACGTAAGGTTACGAGCTCAATCGCAAGCCCTGCGGCTGTGCGCAAGGACGCAATGTGAAAGTATCGCCATGAATGTCGCGGAGGCGATTGCGGCACGCCGATCGGTTCGCGGCTTCCTCGACACCCCGATCGCTGTCGACCAGCTCACCGAAATGTGTCGAGCCGCCGCGCGTGCGGCATCGGGTGGGAATCTCCAGCCCTGGTACGTCGATATCGTCGCGGGTGATGCGATGAACCGGTTGAAGGGGATCATGCTGGCGCGCTTGGCCAGCGGCGCAACCGAAACGCCCGAATATGCGATCTACCCGCCCGACCTGCCCGCGCCGTGGCGCGACCGCCGTTATGCTGTCGGGGAGGCGATGTACGCGCACATCGGCATTCCGCGCGAGGACAAGCTTGCCCGGCGCTTATGGTTCGCGCGCAACTTCGCGTTCTTCGGGGCACCGGCCGCAATCTTGGTGACCGTCGATCGCCGGATGGGGCCGCCGCAATGGTCCGATCTTGGCATGTTCATTCAAAGCTTCATGCTGATCGCGGTCGGGGAGGGGCTCGCGACCTGTGCGCAGGAATGCTGGGCGGTCTATCCCGAAACGGTCAAGGCCTTTCTGGGTACGCCCAACGAGCGGATGCTCTTTTGTGGCGTTGCGATCGGATATGAGGACGTCGCCGCGCCCGCCAATGCGCTCCGTACTGAACGTGCCGATACGCGCGACTGGCTGACGCTGATCCAATAAGCGGTTATTTCGCCCGTGTGACGGCATTGACGTTGTCACCCGGCGTGTCCGCGTCGTCGCCCAATTGGCCAGGCCCATGATAGTCGATTTCGGTCTGGCCGCCATGACCCATGAAGGTGCTGGACTTGCCGCCCTCGCCACGTTCGGTCTTTCCCGTGTGGGGGTTGGGATAAGCGCCGCCTTCGCCAGCGCCGCCGCTCGCGCTATTGACGCCGTCGGGGGTCTTTGCATCTGTCATGTCGCTATTACTCGATCGTGAACGGCATCAGCGCGCCGGACATGAAAAAGGTTGCCGAGCCCGAAGGCCCGGCAACCCTTAGCATGGTCAGCGGCTGGAGACAGGTCTCTAGCCCGGGACACACTAGGCCAGCCTAATTACCTTTTTACGGTTCAGACTGCGTCCGAACCGAAACAGGTTCAAGCGGCGATCTCCCGAACGAAACGCTCCGACCTCTGTGCTGAACCATGAGACATCGGATCACCTCCTTTCGCTAAAGCCGTGCCCATCGGCGGGCACGCAGACAATTTGAATCATCCGCATGACAGCTTCAAGTCTTGTAGAAAAAAATTTGTTCCGTCATGATCTCGCGTCGCGGCAGTCCTCAAGGACGCGCGTGATCTCGGGCCATGTCGGTACGCTGGTTTCGATGCCCGCGATCGCGATACCGAAACGGCCGCGACTAAACGCGAGCGCATCGAGCAGCGGATCGCGGGCCTCGAACACAGCGATCGAACCAAGACCACCCTGAGTGGCGGTCACGCTGCGCAGTGTCGACGAGGCGCGCAGCGTCATCGTGCCTCCTGTGCCGCGTGCGACCGACACTGTGATGCGGCGAGTTGCGACATCGCAGGCAATCTCCATCAAGGCCGAAGTTCCAAATCGCGCGACGCTGCCGCGGCCAGCGCGACCATAAACCCAGCTTCCCGAAGCCACCGCCGTCGGGACGATCACGGGCCGTGGTGCAGGAACCGCCAAAGGTCTTGTGACCGGCGGACGCATCGCCAGCGGCGGCGTGACCCGCGGTGGGGGCTCGGAAGGGGCGACACAGCTCGCGAGCATGGCACAGGCGAGCGATGCCGAAAGTGAAAAGGTCAAAAACCGAAGCATAGGCGGCGCTTAGAACCACAACGCACGCCGTACAATCGCGAAGCAACTTGCAAGGAGCTGGACGCCGCTGCGCCGAGCTCCTCGCTAGTCGAGCGCTTAGTCCTCGCGCGTCAGGAAGGCCGGCGCGAACTCGGGGGCAGGACCCTCGTCATTGCCTTCCGACCCGCGGGCCGGGCGTCCCTCTTCGCGACTGGAGCCCCCCCCATAGCCACCCTGTGGCCGATCGCCCTGCGGCTGATCGCCCTGCGGCCGATCACCTTGCGGCCGATCGCCACGCGGGCGGTCGCCCCCGCTGCCACCATCACGCCGTGGGCCACGGTCGCCACCGCCGTCCCGCCGCGGGCCGCGGTCTCCGCGACCTTCGCCGCCGCGACCTTCACCGTCGCGACGCGGGCCACGCGCATCGTCCCTGGCAGGACGATCACCACGCGGACGTTCCTCACGCGCAGGCCGTGTGTCCTC
>JAYTAR010000118.1:0-1888 GCA_043737455.1 Sphingomonadales bacterium
TGTTCGAGAAATACTCGATCTTTCCATGCGCGATGGACCGACACGCGGTCGAATTTTTTCCCGAGCAGTTTCCCGGCGGAACCTATAATGGGCGTAAGCTTGGTCGAGAGGCGTTCCCAATCGACGAGCGGATCGCGTTGGGCGATCAATGGTTCGACGAAATGCTGAAGATCGCCCATTCGGACGATCCCCTCCCAACGAGCTATTACGACAATGTCCCAGGTGAGAGCGAGCAATTGCTCGAGATCATCCATTCGCTGCTGCGCGACGAACGCAAGGTGTTCTCGGTCAATCTTCCGAATGAGGGTCAGGCTCCATATCTGACGTCCGGGGCAATCGTCGAATGCAACGCGTCGGCGGTCGGCGGCGGGTTTGCGGCGCTTTCGGCCGACCCGCTGCCGCCCGAGCTGGTCGCCAAGCTTAACGCCAAGATCGCCTCGATCGAGATCACCGTCGATGCCGCGTTGAAGGGCGACCGTGACTTGATGCTCGAAGCGCTGCTTGCCGATGGCGGAGTCAATGACCGCGACATCGCGCGTTCGTTGCGCGACGATTTAATTGAGGCGCACCGCATCCATCTGCCGCAGTTCGCCTAAACCCGACATGCTGGTCATCGAACCAGATTTTACCCGGAGGATCGAGCTGCCGGGCGTCGGCGCGTGCCCGCGTCCGGTCGATATCGATCAAGGAGTGACCGGGTTTTCGGACCTTGTCTCGCTCCGCATCTATACCTTTGCCGGTGGCATGGTCATCGACGGCGAAGCGGAGAAGGACGAGCTCTTCATCGTCCTGATGCGCGGGACGATCGATGTCGAGGTGGCGGGTGGTTCGACCCACAACTTTCTTCTGCGGACCCAAAGCGGGCCGCGGGCCGTCTATCTGCCGCCGCATGATCGCTATCGCCTGCATGCGCGCAGCGACGCCGATGTTGCCTATGCGCGGGCGCGGCCTCGCGCTGGCAAAGCGAAGATCGCACATGCGTTCGATGGCGTGGATGGCAGACTTGCGGTCGTCGGCTATGCCGACAGTCTCAGTATCGCGCTTTCTACCGGGAACGGCGGCGATAACAGCACTCTGTTGGCGCTCGGCAAGGCCGCAGGCGAGCGATTGATCCATTTGCGCGCGAATGATGGCGGCGCGATCGGCGTGGCCGAACAGCAGCTGCACGACTGGCAGACGCTTGCGCTCGGTCGAAGTGAGTCCGGCGACATCAGCCTGACAAGCGGCAGCGCGACGGTCCTGGTCGTTGCCGCATCCTGAAGCCATCAGTTAAAAGACGCTTTGTCGGGTCTGGCCCCCGCCTTCGCGGGGTAACGATTACGTGCGACCTTACGTCGTCAAAACTTCGCACGCGCCGGTCAGTGGTTGTGCCTTGGAACGCTGGCGGTCTGCGCAACCTGCTGGTATTTTTCCGCCCCTTCAAGAATTGCGCCGCTTTCGAGCGGTCCTACCAGCGAGCGCTGAATTTCCTGCCACGGAGTCTGTGACGCCGGGTAGGCAAAGCCGCCCGCATCCACAAGCGCGCGACGGCGCATGGCTAGCTCTTCGTCGGAGATCAGGACATTGGCAGTACCGCGCCCCAGATCGATCCGCACCCGGTCGCCGGTACGGATCAACGCCAGCCCGCCCATCGCGGCCGCTTCAGGCGAGGCGTTGAGGATCGACGGCGACCCGCTGGTTCCCGACTGGCGACCGTCGCCGATACAGGCCAGCGCGTGAACGCCCTCGCGGATGAGGTAATTCGGCGGGCGCATGTTAACGACTTCGGGCGCGCCAGGGTAGCCGATCGGCCCGGCCCCGCGCATGAGCAGTAACGATTCGACCGTGATGCCGAGCGCGGGATCGTCGATCCGTCGATGGTAATCCTCCGGGCCGTCGAACACCACGG
>JAYTAR010000119.1:0-11812 GCA_043737455.1 Sphingomonadales bacterium
TGGCGGTGCGTCCACGCCGCCCACACCGCATAGCCGCCGGTCGTATGCACGACGCCCTTCGGTTTGCCGGTCGAGCCGCTGGTGTAGAGGATGAACAGCGGGTCTTCGGCGTTCATCACTTCGGGCACGCAGTCGTCGGCGACAGTGGCAACCGCCTCGTCGAGCCAGATGTCGCGCCCGCTCTGCATGGCGACCGCGCCGCCGGTGTGACGCACGACAATGACGCGCGTCACTTCGGGCAGGTCGGCCAGCGCGGCATCGACATTGGCTTTGAGCGGTACCGACTTGCCGCCCCGCTTTCCCTCGTCGGCGGTGATGACGATGCGTGACGCACAATCGCGGATGCGCCCGGCGAGCGCCTCGGGCGAGAACCCCCCGAACACGATCGAGTGGATCGCGCCGATCCGCGCGCACGCAAGCATCGCCGCCGCCGCTTGCGGGATCATCGGCAGATAAAGCGTTACGCGGTCGCCCTTGGCGACGCCGTTCGCGCGCAGCACGTTGGCGAAGCGGCAGGTTTCGCGGTGCAGTTCGCGGTAAGTCAGTGAACGCGTGTCGGCGGGATCGTCGCCCTCCCAGATCAGCGCCACATCGTCGCCGCGCGCTGCCAGATGCCGGTCCAGACAATTGACGCTCAGGTTCAGCTGTCCGCTCTCGAACCAACGGATGCGGAAATCGGCCTCGTCGAACGACCAGTTGGCGGCCCGCTCGAACGGGCGAATCCAGTCAACGACGCCCGCCTCGCGTCGCCAATAGCCTTCGGGATCGTCGATCGCCTCGGCATAGAGGCGGTCATAGCCGGCAGCATCGAGGTGCGCGTTCGCCGACCAGTCGGCGGGGACGGGATGGACGACGGTCACACGAGCACTCCTTGCACAGACAAATCAGGGTCACCGGTCGAGCCGGTCGAGCGCGGCGTCGAGCGTCACGGGGGCCTTGGCATGACACAGCCGCACCACGTTGGTCACGGGATTTTCGCCGTAGAACGCGGATACGGGAATCGCCGCAATGCCGATCGTATCGATTGCCCAGTCGCACCACGCGACATCGTCGAGCGCAATGCCCGACGCGGCGAGGTCGACCGTCACGAACCATGTCGCCGGCGACGGCAGCACTGCGTAGCCGCGAGCCGCCAGCCCTGCGACGAGATGATCGCGCGATCGGCGGTAACCATCGGTCATCGTCGCGAACCACTCCACACCCTTCGCCAATCCATGCGCGACACCCGCCTGGAGATGGGGCGGCGTGGTAAACGTAAGGAACTGGTGTGCGCGTGCTAGCACGGTCGCGAGCGACGGCGGCGCGATCATCCAGCCCACTTTCCACCCCGTCAGCGAAAAGATCTTTCCCGCCGACCCGATCTTGACGCAGCGATCGCGCATTCCCGGTAGGGTCATCAACGGCACGTGCGCGCTGTCGAAGACGAGATGCTCCCACACTTCGTCGCATATCGCCACGGCGTCGTGCGCCACACAGAAGTCGGCGAGCAGCGCAAGTTCCTCGGCGCTCGCGACGCTTCCCGTGGGATTAAGCGGCGAATTCAGAACGACAAGCCGCGTCCGCACGCTCCCCACGGCCGCGAGTGCAGCCGATGTGATCCGCCAGTCCGGCGGAGTCAGCCGGACCAGCCGCGCAATCCCGCCCGCGCGCTCGACCAGCGGGCGATACGCATCATAGGTGGGCGCGAACATCACGACCTCGTCGCCTGGCGAGACGAGCGCGAGGATCGCCGCCGCGAGCGCCTCGGTCGCGCCCGACGTGACGATGGCATCGTCGGGCACGATACCCAGCTGCTGATGCGCGTTGTAATGCCCCGCGATCGCATGGCGCAGCTCGGGTATTCCCAGCATCGGCGGATATTGATTGTTGCCATGCGTCAGCGCCGCCGCCGCTGCCGCGATCACGTCGGCGGGTGCGCCGTGCGGTAAGTCGGGATCGGGGAATCCCTGACCCAGATTGATCGCGCCGACAGCATGCGCGCGGCGCGACATGGTCTCGAAGATCGTCGGGCCGAGTGCGGCGAAGACGGGGTTCATTGCGAACTGCGTCGCGGCAAAGCCGCGCCGTCGGACGGCACTTGAGTGCCGCCGGCCGGTCGGGCTGTTTGAAAGCGCGCTCGAACTTCGTTCGAGCGGCGCACAGCCCGACTAAAACGGCACATCGTCATCCAGGTCGCTGTCGAATGCCGACGGACGTGCGCCGCCCCCGCCACCAGCGCCACGCGGTGCACCACCGCCGAAATTGCCGCGCGGGGCCGAGTCGCGATTGTAATCGTCGCCGCCACCGCCGCCCGCTGCGCGCCCGCCGCCCTCGCGCCCGTCGAGCAGCACCATCGAAGAGTTGAAGTTCCGCAAAACGACTTCGGTCGATTTGCGCTCATTATTGTCCTTGTCGGTCCAGGTCCGCGTTTCGAGCTGTCCCTCGAGATAGACCTTCGATCCCTTCTTCAGATATTGTTCGGCGACGCGCGCCAGCCCCTCACTGAAGATCGACACATTGTGCCATTCGGTCTTGTCCTTGCGGTCGCCCGAATTCTTGTCCTTCCAGCTTTCGGATGTCGCGACCGAAAAGCTGACGACCTTGCCGCCGTTCTGGAACGCGCGGCTTTCCGGATCGCGCCCCAGATTGCCGACCAGAATGACCTTGTTGACGCTGCCTGCCACGGCTTTCTCCTCGTTGATGCCGCTTTCCTAACCGCTCGCGCGCCGCGAAGCGAGTGGCCGTCGTACGCCTATCGCTGCACCAGCCGCTCGGTGATCGCGTCGGGGCCACCGCGCAGCCGCCGACCCTGCAGGAACGCATTGGCGTAATCGAGCGCGCGCGCAAAAGCCGCCGACTGGTCGGGCGCGTCGCGCGTCAGCCGCTGGATCTTGTTCCCGAAGTAATGATCGACGCCCACGCCGACCCACAATGCCGACCCGGCGACCGGCGCGGCGTCGAACGAGGCCATGTGCGTACCCCACGTCGGCGCGATCATCGGTAGAACATCGGCGGTACCGGTCTGCACGAATTGCGGCACGGCGATGCTCGCCCAGCCCGCGGCGTCGGCATAGCCGGGCAGCGGCCCGGGCGGTGAAAACGCGACGATCCGCGTCACGCGCGCATCGCGCCAGTCCTGCGCGGGAGCACCCACGCGCGCGCCGCCGAGCGCCTGTGCGATCAGCGCGCCAAAGCTATGCCCGCCAGCCGTGATCCGGGTCGGCTCGATTTGCCTGCCGGTCAGCGCCTCGATCGCAGCAGTCGAATCGAGGATCAGCTTCAGGTCGGCGACTCGCTGCACGAACGACTTGGCGCGATCCACCTTTGCGAGATTGGGGTTCGCTTCGCTGTCGGGGTGCTGTGGCGCGGCGACGATGCGCGCGCGCGTCAGTCCGCGCTGGAGCTGAGCAAGGCCATCGAGCGTGCCGTTCGCGCCATGCGACAGGATCAGCAGCGGCAACCGCTTTGGGCCCGTCCTTGGCCACATGACGCGAACTAAAACCGCGCGACCGTCGGCCGTGGTCAGGACGGTATCAGCGCTCGCGACCGCATTGGCGGCAAGTGCGGGCGTCGTGACCAGCGCGAGCGCCGCTAACGCTACCAGACGCATCATCAGGCCGCGTCGCGCGACCACGACGCCGGATGCCGTTCGACCAGCTGCAGCACATAGAGATTGCCGAAACCCCCGCGGTTCAGCCGGAAGTCGTCGTCGAGGTAAGTAACGTCCGAATGAAGCGGCGGAATCTTCGTATTGTCGATCGGTGCGCGCATCGCCCCCTCGCCGCGCACGATCAGATCGGTGAATGCGACGTCGAGGCGATGATCGTCGCGTGGCGAAAAGCGTCCCATCGTCACGACCGACCCGGCATCATGGTCAACGATATTGTCGTAAAGCCCCGTCGACGGCTGGACCTCCTGCCACAGATCGGTGACCGTCACCGGGGTTTTGGCCAGTATGTTGAACGACAGCCGCGCGAGCGTTGCCGCCCGCTGCAATCCGAAGCTCGAATAGAGCAGCCGCCAGCGCCCGTGGAGCAAACTCGCGGCGCGTGCCGGCGCCAGCGTCGGGTTCGCCGCCTCGAGCGCGGCTGCCAGCCGCTTGATCGTATCGACAGCATCGCCGCCCGCGTCGAAGCCCACGTCGGTCGCCGCCGCAACCTGTATGAGCTGGGCCTTCAGCGCGGCGACATCGCTCATCAGAACTTGAACGTGGCGGTGAGCCCTCCGGTGCGCTGCTCGCCGAGTACCGGTACGTAGCTCGCGGAGCCACCACCGCCGATACCGATCAGGAACAGCGACGCCGTCACGTATTTCCGGTTGAACAGATTCTTGCTCCACAGCGTCACGTTGAAGTTGCCGATATCGACACCGACCGAGGCGTTCGCCAGCGTACGGCTAGGCACGAAGGCCAAATTGGCCTCGTCGGCGAATTGCTTCGACTGATAGGTCACGTCGCCGCGCGCGAAGAAGCCCCAACCGTTCGCGAACTTGGTGTCGAAATTCAGCCCGACGACGGCATCGAATTGCGGGGTCCGCTCGAGCTGCTTGCCGCTGATGTCGAGCACCGGATAGCTGAAGCCCGGTGCGGTAACGTACGAACAGACGACCCCGTCGCAATTGCCCGATGCGCCGAAGCGTTGCGAATAGGTGCCGCGCTTATACCGTGAATGCGAGTAAGACGCGCCGAAATCGAGCCGGACTTCGGGAATGATCTTGACGTTGCCGTCGACCTCGAACCCATAGACGCGGACGTTGCCGACATTACCGATGAGCGATGGTACGATCGCGGCAAAGCTGCCCGGCGGCGTACCATCGGGATTGAGACGCACCGCGTTCGACTGGAGATTGCTCCAATTGGTCAAGAACGCCGAGACGTTCAGTGTCAATCGTCCGTCGAAGAAGCGGTTTTTCGACCCTATTTCATAGGTGATGTTCGTTTCGGCCGAGTAATTCTGCTGCAATTGCGAGATGCCGGCCGATGCGGGTGTCGTCTGCACGAAGGCGACGGCGGTCGCGCCCGCGCGCGGTACCGGGATCGGCTGACCGACTGTAATCGCATCGGTGACGACGACGCCGGCGACGGTCGAGTTGCGGTTGTAATTGCCCGCAACGCCGTTCTGCCCGCCCGACTTGTACCCGCGCCCGGCGCTAACGTAGACATTGTTGTCGTCGCTGAACTTATAGGTCAACGATCCGCGTGGCGTGAAGAACTTGACCGACCGTGTCGCCGTTGGCGGCACGGGAGCGATGAAGCCGGTCCCCTTGCCTCCGAACGCAATCCCGACGTCGGGCGCGATCAGATCGTTCGCGCGCTGGTCCTCTTGCGTATAGCGTCCCTCGAGCGTGATCGCGATCCGATCGGTTGGCTTGTACTGGACATAGCCATAGGTCGAGAACACGTTTTCGACGCGCTGCAAAAACGTCGAACGCCGGAACAGCGCCGTCGGTATCACCCCGCCGGGCACGACCGGAAACAGCGAAGCAGGGTTGGCAGGATCGAGCGTTCCGGGCGTCGCAAATTCGGACGCGTTCGAATCGATATCGCTCGTGCGACTGAAATTGACGCCGACGAAGCCGGTCAGCCGTCCGAAGTTGAACAGCCCCCGCGCGTCGACGCTGTCGCTGACGAACGAGGAATTGGTGCCCGACGAATCAAACACCGTCCCGAATGTACCGAACGGCACGATCGTGAGGTTGAAAAGCGGATCGCGCGCCGAGCTTCCCCGAGTCTCGATCGACGATTTGGTTCGACCGTAAGTGGCGTCGAAACCGACCGGTCCGCCATTGTCGACCTTCAACTTGGCGATCCACACTTCCGACGGACCGCGCAGGCCATAGGTGCGCGGATCGATGACGAGGCCGGGCAGTCGCGTCTCGCCCGGGAATGGCCCCGTGTTCGGCAAAAGCTCACCGACATAGAGCCGGTTCTGGCGGACGCCCGACGTCACGCCAGGACTGGCGTTCAGTCCGTTTACGATCGGGTAGGTCAGGCCCGAGGTCGACAAGGTGTAGGTCGGGGTCGATTCGATCTTGCGCTCGGTGCGGATGTAGGTGCCCTCGAGCGTCACGAGCTCGCCAAGCTTGAGCTTTACGCCCAGCTGATAGGCACGGTTGTTCCAGCCGCCGAGCTTGCCCGTCGTAAAGCTGCCCGCGTTCGCGAGCGGATGATTGTTACGCCATGTGCCGTCGAATTTGGAATAGCCGACCGAACCATAGACGGCGAGCACGCCGGGAACGATCGGAACGCTGACGCTTGCTTTCGCGTCGTAGCGTTTGTCAGAGCCGATCGTGCCGCTGATCCGCCCGCTAAGTTCGTCGAGGTCGGGTCCGCGCGTGATGAGGCTGATGACGCCTGCGAACGCATTGCGGCCATACAGCGCGGTCTGTGGCCCCTTGATGATCTCGACGCGCTCAAGGTCGAGCAGCCCCTGGTCGACCATATAATTGCGCTGGATGTAGATGCCGTTGATGTTCGTCGACACGTTCTGCACCGGCGACGTCGTGCGCAAATTGGTCTGGCCGCGGATCGTCGGTTGCGCCTGAAGCCCGGTGAAAGATTCGAATTTGAAGCCGGGCGTCTTGCGCGCGAAATCGGCAAGACCGTCGAGGCGCTGGCGTTCGATGTCTTCGCGACCCAGCACGTTGACGACGATCGGCACGTCCTGCAGCCGTTCATTGCTGCGCCGTGCGGTCACGATGATCGAATTGCCATCGACCGGCTCTTCCGCTGCCGCGGGCCCAGCGTTTGTAGCCGCTGGTGTCTGCGCCATCGCCGCAGTCCCGACCGCCATCAGGCTGGCTCCGAGGGCAAGCATGGCCGAAGTGCGAGCGAGGCGGTGGCGCGTGGTCGACATAGATGGTCCCCTTCCAGCGGGGCAACGCCGACCCTTTGCCGGTCGCCGCACACTGTTATCGAGCCGCAACATTCATGCTGTTGGCATGTGATCGCAATGCCACGTGCCCATTGTTCGACAGGCGGTCAAAGCACCGCGCCGTCGGAAAGATGTCAGAGATCGGCGGCGATGGCGGCGGCGGTGGCGCGCAGATCATCGACGAACAGTGCCTCGGCGCGCGCCATCGGCATCGCAGCGGCAAAGAAGATCAGCGCGAGCGAGCCGCGGATCTGTTCGCCGCGGAACAACGGTACCGCGATCGACGAAGTCTTCCCGGGTACCGCGGTGTACGAGTTGCGCGCCTGCGTGGCATAGCCCGCGGCACGGATCGAACCGAGTAGCGAATCGTCGTGCAAAAGCAGCCCCGCTAGCCGCTCGGCAGGCCCGTCGAGGCGGCGCAATCCGCTGAGGATTGCCGCGCGCTCCTCGGGTCCGCAAAACGCCAGATACGCTTTGCCGGTCGAGCATTCGATAATCGGCAATGTGTATCCGGGCGAATAATTGGCAAGCGTCAGCGACGTCAATTTGTGCGTCGAATCGCGCACCATCATCGAATGGCCGACGCGCGTCGCGACCGATATCGGCCATCCATGGCGGTTGCACAGACCGACGATGTGCGGGCGCGCGACCGCGACCAGCGCATCCTCGTCCTGGAACCCAACCGACAATGTCCGGACAAGTGCGGTCGCGCGGTAGCGTTTGCGCGCAGGCTCGCGTTCGACCATGCCCTCCTTGATCAATGTCTCGATCACGCGGCATGCGGTGGGATAGGGAATGCCCGCCTCGCGACAGATTTGCATCATCGTGATCGACCCACCGCGATTGATCGCCTGGAGCACGCGCAGGCCGCGGGCGATGGCGCGGATCGCCCCGTCCTTGTCACCCCCGTCCTTGTCAGTGCCGTCATTGTCGGCGCCTTCCTTGTCGACGCCTTTCTTTTCGGCGCCTTTCTTGTCGGATCGGTCGACCCGGATCGCTGCGCTCGCCAACCGATGTTCCTTCATTTCTATCCGACAGACGATCAGACTAGCGCAACCATCGGCAGCGGCAAGGGGGGGTGCTAGGCATCATAGCTCGATAGGCAAGGAGACCAGAGTGTGGAACGGCGGACTTTTCTTCAGGCAGGTGCAGCAACGGGTCTCGGTATCGGCCTGGTCGCGGCAAGCACGGCAGGGGCGGCGGTGAAGTCATCGCCCCGCGTAGGCGCGCCGATGAAGGACGCGGCGAGCCTGAGGGGGGCGACGCTCGACTTGAAGACGCCCGCCGGTAACCGTGAGGCATGGGCACGGCTGCTCGCCAACACCGACATGAAATCGACGAAATACGGCTGGGCGCAGGGCATCGTTCAGGGCGTGCGCCCGGGCGAGGCTAACCGCGATCTCGTCGGCTTCACGATGTTGTCGTGCGCCAAGCTCATTCCACTCGCCGCGGGCGAGGAAGGCCCTGGCTATCGCAAGGTTCTGCGTGAGATCGGGCTCTATACCGACCTGAAGTCGGGCGAGATCATCGAGGAGTGGAAGAACCCCTACCTCAACGAAACCGTCAAGGTCGTGCCGATCGCGAACGACCCGTTCAATCACACGATCACCAACTTCTACCCGTCGCCCCCCGCTTATGGTGGTCTCAATCGAGCCGCTCCGCCGAAGATTCCGCTGCAGCTTGACTGGACGCGCCGCGGCAGCACGTTGAACATGATGAGCCATATCAACCTATTCTACCCATCGGCGCTTCAGCCTGCGAAATGGGCGCGTGAAAGCGGCGCGCCGTTCGCGCAGGTTACCGAGATGTTTCTCTACAACATCGACTGGGCCGAAATGCAGGACGCCAAGAAGACGAGCGTCGAGTATCACGGCGTGTGGAGCCGTTCGACGCCTTGGCTGCCGTGGATGCTGATGGGCCCGACGCCGGGCCATGCGCAATATTACACCGAGATGGGCGCGGTCGACGACATCAACAAAATCGATCGTCGCACGCTCGACTATGTCCAGAAGAAATATCCGAAGTATCTGCAAGCGCCCGCGACGTGGGAAGAGCCCTCGCTGTCTAGCCTTGAATGGTATGCCAAGGAGCAAAAGCCTGCGCCGGTCGTCGCCGGGCAGCCCGTGCCCCGCGCGCCCGAACCCGAGCTTCCGGCCTGGTTCAAGGCGATGATGGCGGCGCAGAAGCCCGCCTGAAGCCGTGACCGTCGCCCCGGCGGAGGCCGGGGCCGTCGACGGCAAAGAACTTGTCCTCGCGGTGGCACGTCATCGATAGCGGCCCCGGCCTCCGCCGGGGCGACGGAAGTCCGCCATGCCGATCGTCTCCGCCGTCGCAATACCCTCGCCCCCGATCACCTATCCGGTCGTTATCGTCGGCGGTGGGGCGTGCGGGCTGACCGCCGCGCTCGCCGCGCGCGATGTCGGTGTCGAGGTGCTCGTTATCGAACGTGACCCCGTGCCGCGCGGTACGACCGCGATGTCGACCGGCCTAATCCCGGCAGCCGGAACGCCCGACCAATTGGCCGCGGGCATCGACGACGCCCCCGCACTGCTCGCGGACGATATCGTCGCCAAGACCAAGCATCGTACCGACGTGGCAATCGCGCTTCGCCTTGCCGAGGAGTCCGCCGACACCGCGCTGTGGCTGCGTGGGCAACATGCGATCCCGCTCAGCCTCGTCGACGGGTTCGTCTATCCAGGTCATAGCGTACGGCGGATGATGGGCACGCCGCACCGCACCGGTGAGGAGTTGATGGCGGCGCTGAACGATGCCTGCGCGCACGCGGGCGTCGACATCCTGACCGAAGCGATCGCGCGTGACCTGATCGTCGATGGCGATCGGATCATCGGCCTGATCGTCGAGCGTCCTGACGGCAGTCGTGAATCCATCGGCACTGGGGCGCTGATCCTGGCATGCTGCGGTTTTGGCGGCGCACCCGATATGGTCGCCGAGCATATCCCTGAAATCGCAGGCGCGCTGTTTCATGGGCATCCGGGCAACAAGGGCGACGCGGTGCATTGGGGGCGCGCGCTCGGCGCTGCGTTGGCGGACATGGGCGGCTATCAAGGGCATGGCGGCGTCGCGGTCGGTCACGCCATCCCGATCCTGTGGCCGCTGATCGTCGAGGGTGGGTTTCAGGTCAACGCGCAAGGGCTTCGCTTTTCGAACGAAGCGCTCGGCTATTCCGAACAGGCGGCAAAGGTAAACGCGCAACCTGGCAGTGTCGCCTGGTCGATCTTCGACGCGCGGCTCGATACGCTGATGCTCCAATTCGACGATTACACACAGGCGTTGGCGGCGGGTGCGGTGGTCGCGGCCGATACCGCGATCGAGCTTGCAACGAAGACCGGCCTTCCGATTGGCGCGTTGGCTGCGACGATCGCCGAGGTCGCGGCGCTTACGCGTGGGGAGACAAACGACGCGTTCGGTCGTGACTTTACCGGCAAGGCAGTGCTCGTGCCGCCGTATCACGCGGCCAAGGTCACCGGTGCGCTGTTCCATACACAAGGCGGGCTCGTCGTCGACGGCGACGCGCGGGTCTTGAAGTCCGACGGCACCAAGTTTCCCAATCTGTTCGCGGGCGGCGGTGCCGCGCGCGGCGTATCGGGGCCTGACGCGACCGGCTATATCGCGGGCAACGGATTGCTGACCGCGACGACACTCGGCAAACTCGCGGGCCGCGCTGCAGCAAGGTTGATGTCATGAAAAGCCTAGCCGAGCAGACCGATCACGCGGTGCTGGTCAAGGGCGCGCATGACGATCGCGCGCGTCAGGACTTTGCGTTCACGCTACGCAACCTCGTCACGTCCGAATGGATGCCGGCGACGCGCACCGTTTTCGACCGGCGCGCCGGGCCTGCGTTTACTGGCGCGACAGGAGCGGCACCCGCCACCCCGCGCGACATTCGGACCGCGATGGATGGCGACGGCTGGTATCGCTTCTATTTGTCGGCGCGGCGCTGCTCGCAGGAGCTTATTTGGGAAAGCGTCGTCCCTGCGGTCGAAGCGGCGCTGCCGACCGGGGGCGAGGGCGCGCGGCTCGATCCTGGCGTGACGCCGCCGCGCTACATGTCGGCGGTCGACATTCATTGCATGCCCGGCGGCTATGCGGCGGATCGCGGCCCGGACGACCTTGCGGCGGGCGCGGTCTATGATCGCGGCGTCTATCTCTACATGTCGGGTCTGATGGGGCCGCGCAACGATGCGGTCGGCGCGCTGACCGTCGCGTATCTCAAGAACAATTATCCAGAGTTTTCACCGGCGCGTATTCTCGACCTTGGTTGCGGCGTCGGTCATGCCACCCTGCCCTATTGCGACGGCTTTCCCCAGGCGCAGGTTCACGGCATCGATGTCGCGCCCGCGCTTGTCCGCTATGCCGATGCGCGCGCGGCGAGCTGGGGCAAGGCTGCCGTCTTTCATCAACGCGATGCCGAGGCGACGGGCTTTGCCGACGCGTCATTCGATCTCGTCACCAGCCATATCGTGCTGCACGAGACGAGCACGCGCGCGCTGGGTACCATCCTCGCCGAATCGTACCGCCTGCTCGCGCCGGGTGGCATGATGGTCCACGTCGACCAGCCGCGCTTCGACGGCGCCGACGCCTGGGGGACGTTCCTCCAGGAGAACGAGACGTTCTACAACAACGAGCCGTTCTGGCGAAAATACCGCTCAATCGATCTCGAGGCCGCCGCGATCGCCGCCGGCTTCGCGCCCGCCGATGTCTCGCTCGACATCCTGACCGCCGACGTCGTGCGGCAGAGTCAGAACAATGAGACACTGTCGCCCGAGGCCGCCGCGCGCCGCCGCGCGGGCTTCTCCATCCTGATCGCGCACAAAAGATGAACCGCCTGCCGCGCACCGCAAAAGGCAAGCGGCCGCGTTTTCACGAGCAGGAGTCGATCGACCGGCTGATCGCGATCGTCCTCGCGCTCGCCAGCGAAGTCAGCGTGATGCGCGACCGCG
>JAYTAR010000120.1:0-1887 GCA_043737455.1 Sphingomonadales bacterium
CGCCACATGCCATGTGCACATCACCCCCGAATGGTTGGCTGCCACCGGCAAGCGGTCGGAGATGGAAGCGGCAATGCTCGAGTTCGCCGAGGAAAGCACTGCCGATAGCCGCTTGGCCTGCCAAATTCTTATGAGCGATGCGCTTGACGGGCTGGTGGTGCGAACCCCGGTTTCGCAGCACTAATGCTTACTGTCGTGGCAATGGCCCGGCAGCATCATTGCCTTACGGACGATGGCCCGGCCGACGCCTTGCTTATAACGTGCAGGTAAGGTCGTGCTGGTCGAAGCGTCGCTTGAGGTGTGAGCCTAGCCAGTCCGCTGTACTGTCCGCACCAACCGACTGCGGACTTTCAGCTATCGTGTAGAGTTTCGGGTGCCGGCAGGCGTACGAAAGTCTCCAAACAACGAACCCACGAACCACACAGGCTGCGCTACGGGCTAGCGATCTGGCCGGTCGAGTGGCTCAGTCGATGCGGTGTGTCGGCATCGGCAGGCACAGTTGCACGTTGTGGGGCTTGCAGTCTCAACTATAGTTCCGGCCTTTCTGAGGGGCATCATCGCATGCTGCGCGCCACGTGAACTTCGAGCTCTCCGAAGAGCATCGCATGCTGAAGGACCTCGTCGTGCGCTTCGTCGCGGATGAGCTGATGCCACTCGAAGCTGCAACGCTGGCGCGCGAGGCTGCGGGGCAAAGCATCGACCTGCCGGCAGGCGATCGAGCTCGCGTCGATGCGCGCTCGCGAGATCTTGGCCTGTGGGGCCTCGACGCGCCTGCAGATGTCGGCGGCTCCGACATGCCCGCCGTGGCGATGGTCGCGGTCAACGAGGAACTCGGCCGCACGATTACGCCGTACACGATCCCGCCCGACTCCCCGAACTTGCGGATGCTCGCCACGACGGTCACCGACCGCCAGCGCGAAGCGTATCTCGCACCCTACGTACGCGGCGAGACGATCTCGGCGATCGGCATCTCGGAGCCCGGCGCCGGCTCCGATCCTGCGGGGATGCTGACCCGCGCCGTGCGCGAAGGTGACGACTGGATCCTCAACGGCCGCAAGATCTGGATCACCCGCGCCGCCGAGGCTGATTTTACGATCGTCATCGCGGTAACGGATCGCGAGCGCGGTGCTCGTGGCGGCATGTCGGCGTTCCTCGTCGACCGCGGCACACCGGGCTTCAACGTCCTTCGTCCGATCCCGATGGTCGGCGGCCACGTGACATATGAAGTCGCTCTGGAGGATTGCCGGGTCGACGGCTGGAAGCTGCTCGGCACCGAGGGCTCGGGCTTTGCACCGATGCAGCTCAGGCTGGGCACGCGCCGGATCGAGATGGCGGCGTGGTCGATCGGCATGGCGCAACGTGCGCTCGAGATGATGATTGATTACGCACCCCGGCGCTCGACTTTCGGCCAGCTGCTGTCCGAGCGTGGCGGCGTGCAGAACTGGATCGCCGAAGCCGCCACCCGAATCCACGCCGCGCGCCTGATGACCTATCACTGCGCCTGGAAGCTCGACGAGGAACGCGACGTCCGGCTCGAGATTTCGATGATCAAAGCGGACGCGACCGAGATGGCATGGACGATCGTCGACCGCGCCATGCAGCTCCATGGCGCGATGGGCATGACGCGGGAGCTGCCGCTCCACATGATGGCGTCGAAGCTGCGGACGATGCGGATCTACGACGGCCCGACCGAAATCCATCGCTGGGTGGTCGCGCGCAACCTGCTGGGGACAAGACGATGACCGATACCGACGCGGTAACATGGACGATCGACGGGCACGTCGCGACAGTGACCCTCGACCGGCCGCCGCACAATCACGTCAACCTCGAGGTCATGACCGCGCTTGCCGCCGCACTCGACGCGCTCGACAACGACGAGCGCTGCCG
>JAYTAR010000121.1:0-4855 GCA_043737455.1 Sphingomonadales bacterium
CGGGCGACATGGCGCGCGGCGATGGCGCAGGCGGCGACGGCGTTGCCCTCGGCCGCCCCGGCCTTCGACGAGATCGCGCTAGGGCTGATCCTGCAAGACGCTTATGAGGCAAGTGCCCAGCGGGAGCTTGCGGCCAAGCTGACGCGTCGCGCGGTGCCCCTGCCGACGACACGCCCCGACGTGCAGATGGCGTTCTGCATCGACGTGCGGTCGGAGCCGTTTCGCCGCGCGCTCGAGGCGCAATCTCCGAGTATCGAGACCGTCGGCTTCGCAGGCTTCTTCGGCTTTGCGATCGAATATGTGCCGGTCGGGAGGACGCAGGGCAATGCGCAATGCCCCGTTCTGCTCTCACCCGGCGTGACGGTGTGCGAGGGGCTGGCGCATGCGCACGACGACGAGGAGGATGTCGTGCTCGCGCGGCGGCTGCTTCGGAGGCGCGCGGCAAAGGCGTGGAAAGGGTTCAAGCTGGCCGCGGTATCGACATTCGCCTTCGTCGAGACGATCGGGCTGGGGTTCCTCGTCAAGATCACCAGCAATGCGCTTGCGACGTCACGCCCCGCGCTCGACCCGCGCACCGACGGGCTCGACGCCGCTTCGGTCGCACGGCTCTCGCCCAAGCTCGAGGCACGCGAGGTCGCGGGGCGGGAGACCGGTTTCCCCCTGCCGCTGCGCATCGACAGCGCCGAGACGGTGCTGCGCGCCATGTCGATGACGGCCAACTTCGCGCGGCTCGTCGTTCTTGCCGGGCACGGGAGCACGACTGTCAACAATCCGCATGCGGCGGGCCTCGATTGCGGCGCGTGCGGCGGGCACACCGGCGAAGCGAATGCACGGGTCGCAGCGGCGATCTTGAACGATGCCGATGTGCGCGCGGCGCTGCCCGAGCGCGGGATCGACATACCCAGAGACACCGTGTTCGTTGCCGCGCTCCACGATACGACGACCGACAGCGTGACGCTTTATGATGCCGATGCGGGCGCAGACCACGCCGCCGATCTGCAGCAACTTCGTAGCTGGTTGATCGCAGCGGGAGCAGCGACCCGGCGCGAACGATCACAGCTACTCGGCCTGACTGCCGACGGGCGTCTCGACACCGCCATTGCAACGCGCTCGCGCGACTGGGCGCAGGTCCGGCCCGAATGGGGACTGGCGGGCAACGCCAGCTTCATCGCCGCGCCGCGTGCGCGCACCTATGGCCTCGACCTCGGCGGGCGAGCGTTCCTGCACAGCTATGACTGGCGCGCCGATGCGGGGTTCAAGGTGCTCGAACTGATCATCACCGCGCCTATGGTCGTCGCGTCGTGGATCAACTTGCAATATTACGCCTCGACCGCAAACAACGCCGTGTTCGGCGCGGGTAACAAGGTGCTTCATAACGTCAGCGGCGCGCTGGGCGTCATCGAGGGTAATGCGGGCGACCTGCGCGTCGGGCTACCCTGGCAGTCGGTCCATGACGGCACGCGCTTCGTTCACGAACCTGTACGCCTGACCGTCGCGATCGATGCGCCACTCGAAGCGATCGAGGCGGTGCTCGACAAGCATCCGCAGGTCGCCGCTCTTGTCCGCAACCACTGGCTTCACCTATGGTGCATCGACGGTGCGCCTGCATCGATCCGGGGCTAACCGAACTTTCAATTCTACTTAAGATAGGCAATAAGTCGCGACAACATGGACAATTCTGATGCCCATGGTCCGGAAGCTCCGAGTGCCGCAACGAAACCGATAGCGCTGCGACGCCTGCTCTTGATCGCCGCCGTCTCGACGAGCGTCGCTGCAGGTGTTCTGCACCTTGGCGGCGAAATGCGTGAAGACGGCGTGTCAAGCTTCGACCGCGCCATTCTACTTCAATCTCTCGAAGCGTACGCGTCGCGCTCGTTCGTTTACCAAGGACAGAGGGGTAGACTTCGGCTATCCGAAGCAACATGTTCAGTGCGACACGGCCAAGTGCCGTTTGCATCCGGAGGCGGGGCAGCAGGGCAAGTTTCGCATTCAAGCGCCGTGCCTCGTCTAGGTCGTCGTTTGTGAAGCAGGGCTGCATCGGTAGGAAACGCTGCGCCACCGCTTAACGGTCCCCAGCCCTTGCGGCGACCCAAAAGCAGCCGGTCACCCGAATACCCCCGATGCCATGTACCAGCCGTTCGTTCATCGGAGTGGTGACCGCCATGGGATGCGCTGGCGGCGGCTCGTTGATCGCTAGTGATCCAATAGCGGCATGTAATCCTTCGGGTTCGCCCTTCACAGTCTGCGACTTTGCAAGCGAATGTGCATCAAAGCGCTTTGTCTCAACCGGCTTTCCGTCGACTAGCTTGTAGGCAATGTAAGTGATCGGTTGAGGCTGTTCCAAGTACGTTACGCTTGGCCACTGGTGATCGTGAACATGTTCGGTGGCACCGGGCGCTACCTCGACACGCAAGACCCGAATTGTGTCGTCTTCCAACAGGACGCGGTGGCTGTTTGGCGCAGCAACGATGGCATCGAAGCTTGCAGGAGCAGCCTGGATCGCCAGCAGAAACATTTAAATCATAGCGTCCTCCCTAAGAGCGCGTCTGCGTAACGCCTCCTTCGCTGACATCAAATTGTCCCATCGCCCGCGCCCCTGCCAGGGGTTAATTAACGTTCTCCACCGGGTAAGGGTGAACCGTTGAAGTCTCCTTCTAGCCCACTCTGCCTAAACACGTCTCTAGCGACAACGTAAGCCTCACGACCACTTTGAAATTTCTCGCAGTTGGACTGGATGGCGAGAATCGCGGCACGGAGCTGCCGAACGCTTTATGCTGAACGAACGGCCGCTTAGGACCACGAAAGGCGTTTCTATGAACGACTTAGGTGACGAAGTGCATCCAAAATTGGGCCCATTTATGCCGCTTAAAAAGCGTTCATTCTTGCTCGCGATGGCCAAATCCCGTCCGGCCTTCTGACGGCCAGCATGACAACCGTTCGGCTATCATTTCGTGGGCGCGAAGCGATAGCCGTCCGGCATTTTCGCGCCCCGTGAGCGCGATCAAGGCCCCGGTGCCGGGGAACGCTTCGATCACCGGATCGGTTGGTGCGGGCGGTCGGAATCGAACCGACACTCCTCTCGGAACGGCATTTTGAGTGCCGCGCGTCTACCAGTTCCACCACGCCCGCGTCGTGTTTCGTATAAGCAAATAAAGCATTTCCGCAAATCGATTCTAGCTCGTCGTCAGTCGCTTATGGTCGCTTGGCCACCACCGTTTGGTTTGTCGCGCCGCACGTTGATTGCCGACGCATCGAGCATATTCTTGATGTGCCAGGCATAGTATTTTAGCGCGCTCGCCGGTGGCCTTGTAAAATCGCGTGGCATCCGCGATCCTCGGCTTCGTCGCTTGGCTGGCTGGGTACGCTGGCGGCGCCCATGTCGATGTGAGCTAATCAAGGCAGACCAAGACGCGCCTAGCTGATGGCTACCGCACGCTCGAACACCGCTTCGAACATCGCCCGCGTAAGGCGACCGGTGTTCTGGTTGTACCGGCTGCAGTGATAGCTGTCGATCAGCACGCGGCCCCCCGGCATGACGTGTTCCGCCAGATGCCCGAACTTGGCCTTGGGCAGCCGCCCGCCCATGACCTTGACCGCCGACTGATGTGCGATCGCGCCGAGTGCGACGACGACGCGGACGTTGGCGAGCACGCCGAGCTGCGCGTCGAGGAACGGGCGGCAAGTGTGGATTTCAGCCGGGGTCGGCTTGTTTTCGGGTGGCAGGCATTTGACCGCGTTGACGATGATCGCGCCTCGCAGGTCGAACCCGTCGTCGACGCGCGCCGCATAGGTGCCGGTCGTCAGCCCGAACTTGGCGAGCGTTTCGAACAGCAGCAGCCCGGCATGGTCGCCAGTGAAGGGGCGCCCGGTCCGGTTCGCGCCATGCTTGCCCGGCGCCAGTCCCACGATCGCAAGCCACGCCTGCGGGTCGCCGAACGCCTGCACCGGCGCGTTCCACCAGTCGGGGAATTCGGCCTGGCACGCCTCGCGAAATGCGACGAGCCGCGGGCACAGGGGGCAATCACGCGACGGCTCGGTCGTGGGGATGGGGCTTACCGGGACCATCATGCGCGGGTAAGGCGCGGGCGTGGGGACGTCCAGCTATCTGATCGCCGTCGGGGGCAATAGCCCAGAGTCGCGAAGGATTATCGACCGCCTTTGCTTCGGCTTCTATGATGCTGACGGCATAAGCCTTGTCGGTGCGTCCAGCGTCCATAGCAGTCCCCCGCTCGGGCCGGGGGGACGGACTTTTGCCAATGCGGCGATACATATTCAAACCAGCCTTACTCCCCCTGCCCTCCTCGCTTGCCTGAAGGCGATCGAACGCGCTTATGGCCGGCGCCCTGCGCGTCGCTGGGGCGCGCGCCCGCTCGATCTCGACATCATCAGCTGGTCGGGGGGGCGCTGGTCCAACCGTTCGCTGACGATCCCGCATGCGGCGTTCCGCATTCGCCGCTTCGTGCTCGCGCCGCTCGTGGAGATCGCCCCCGATTGGCGCGACCCGGTGACCGGTCGCACCGTGCGCCAGCTGCTCGCGCGCCTTGACCGCAGGCGACGCGCGCCATAGGTGCGCCCACGTCCTTCAACGGGCCCATAGCTCAGTCGGTAGAGCAACTGACTTTTAATCAGTAGGTCGCTGGTTCGAACCCAGCTGGGCTCACCATGACGCAGGGTGACGATGACGCTCGAGACCGTCAGCACGGCGCGCAGCCACGGCGGCACCCAAAGTGTCTGTGCTCACGTCAGCAACAGCACCGGCACGCGCATGCTGTTCTCGGTCTTCGTGCCCGATCATGCGCCGGGCGCTTTCCTGCCGATCGTGTGGTACCTGTCGGGGCTGACCTGCACGCACTCC
>JAYTAR010000122.1:0-1883 GCA_043737455.1 Sphingomonadales bacterium
GTGATCGACGTGGGCGATGATCGCCACGTTGCGGAGGTTCATTGCGATGTCCTTGGAAAGTCGCGGGCGCCCTAGCCGAAGTGCGCCGCGACGGCAACCATGGGCATCGCATCGCCTGACCGCGAAACCCGATGAGCACCGCGTTCACCGACGGGAACAGGCGATGGGTTCACGCGATCTTCGTGCCGTGTCTATCCGGAGCGCGCGGCGCGGTGACCGGAGGTTGAAGCGTTTTCGCGCACCAGATCGTCGACCACCGCAGCGAGCTGATCGGCGTCGAATGGCTTTTTCATATAGAAACTGGCGCCTGCGCGCATGCCGATTTCGCGGTCGGCAGCGCTGGAGCGGGCGGTCAGCATCAGCACGGGCACCGAACTGGCGGTGCGCGAGGTGCGAATCCGGCGAAGAACTTCGATTCCCGGCATCAGCGGCATCGCGCAATCCAGGATGACCAATGCCGGCCGCTTGAACTCGACGATTTCAAGCACCGCACGCCCGTCGCTGACGACGCCGACGGTGTACCCCAACGGCTTCAGCGCGGCGCGCACGACGTCTGCGATCAACGGATCGTCGTCGATCATGAGGACGAGCGTCATTGGCCGGGCCTGGCGAAATGGACACGCGCGGCATCACCATCGGACACGACCGACAGTAGACGGCAGCAACGTGCACCATAAATGATAGTCGAAATGTCCATATCTTCACCGTATTTTCGCATAGGACCGATTTACGGAGCATATCCTTCCAAGACATTTCATCTGCGTCCATCCCGGTGAGGAATATTAAGCACAGTCGAAAACCGATCTGACGATATTACTGCTCTGGAACACCTAAGTAGCCGGAACATAAATACATCCGTTTTGGATTATCGCTTCAGACTATTGTTACCGTTGCGACGTCACTACCGACATTCGGGGCACGGCTTAGGGGATGCGGGATGGTCACGGAAAGGAAGACTTCGGGTGACGCCGATCGCGTTGATCTGGCCGATCGATTGCGGCTGGCGACACGCGCGGGCGCGATTGGCGAATGGAAATGGGATGTCGTCACCAACACGCTGACCTGGGACCGCCAGATGTTCCACTTGTACGGGGTTGATCCCGACACCGCGATTCCTTGCGACGACATTATTCGCTCCGCCATCCGGATCGGTCACGGCGAACGCGTGCAGGAAGCATTGGCGCAAGCCGTGGCGGGACGCTGCGACTATGACATTGAATTCCCCATCCAGACCCAATCGGGGGACAATCGCGCTATCCGGGCGCAGGCCTCCGTCATCCGCGACCAGTCGGGGCGCGCGCTGCGCATGATCGGGGCCAGTTGGGACGTCACCGCAGCCAGTCGGCTCAGCGAGGTGCGCCATCAGCAGAACCGCTTTCGCGCGGCGGTCGATGCGGTTCAGGGCGTCCTTTGGACCAACGATGCCGAGGGCCGCATGGTCGGCGAGCAGCCGGGTTGGGCTGCACTCACCGGCCAGAAGTTCGCCGACTATCAAGGCTATGGCTGGGCGAGCGCGGTGCATCCAGACGATGTCGAATCGACCGTGGATTCGTGGAATCTGGCGGTGTCGGAACGCCGAACCTATGTCTTCGAACATCGCGTCCGACGACACGATGGCGCCTGGCGCCTGTTCGCGATCCGCGCGGTGCCATTGCTCGACCCGATCGACGACAGCATCCTCGAATGGGTCGGCGTCCACACCGACATCACCGAACGGCGCGCCGCCGAAACCGAACTGCGCGCCACCAACCTCGAGCTCGAACAGGCCGCCGACGAATTCCGCACGCTCGCCGAGGGCATGCCCGAGCTGTGCTGGATGGCCCGGCCCGACGGGGCGATCTACTGGTACAATCAGCATTGGTATCGATACACCGGGACGGTCG
>JAYTAR010000123.1:0-30152 GCA_043737455.1 Sphingomonadales bacterium
AAGCCACCGCTGCACAAGGATCAGCCCGAATCATGAAGCCGATCCGCAAGGCGGTGTTTCCGGTCGGCGGGCTCGGCACGCGGTTCCTGCCCGCGACCAAGGCGATGCCAAAGGAAATGCTGCCCGTCGTCGACCGCCCGTTGATCCAATATGCGGTCGACGAGGCGCGTGCGGCGGGGATCGAGCAGATCATCTTCGTCACCGGGCGCGGCAAGTCGGCAATCGAAGATCATTTCGACATCAGCTACGAACTCGAAGCGACGATGACCGATCGCGGCAAGGCGCTAGGGGCGATCGACGGCACGCGTTTTGCGCCCGGTGAAGTGGTCTATGTGCGGCAGCAGGAAGCGATCGGGCTTGGCCATGCGATCTGGTGCGCACGGCACATCGTCGGCGACGAGCCGTTTGCGGTCCTGCTGCCGGATGAACTGATGGTTGGTGAGCCCGGCTGCCTGACCGCGATGGTCGCGAGTTACGAGCGCGTTGGCGGCAACATCGTCGCAGCGTTCGACGTGCCCGACGCCGAGACGCACCGCTACGGCATCATCACACCGGGCGCGGTCGACGGCGACTTGGTCGAGGTCAAGGGGCTGATCGAAAAGCCGCCGCCCGGCACCGCACCGTCGACGCTGATGATCCCCGGGCGCTACATCCTGCAACCCGAAGTCATGCGTGTGCTCGAGAGGCAGGCGCGTGGCACCGGTGACGAGATTCAGCTGACCGATGCGATGGCACGGATGATCGGCGATCAACCGTTTCATGCCCTGCGCTTTGCTGGGCAGCGCTTCGACTGTGGCGACAAGGCGGGGTTCATCATGGCGAACATCGCGCTAGCGCTCGCGCGGCCCGACATCGCGCCTGACGTCCGCGCTTTCCTGTCCACGTTGAACGATGCTTAAGGGCTCCTAAAGACGCCGGGTGGCATGGGCAGGCGGAGATGCAGTCCGCCGGTCGCCTCCGTCCGCACGTTCCGATCCTCGCGATGCTCGCGTTGTTTCTCGGGCTGCTCCTGCTCGCGGTGTTCCAGACCGCCGGTCAGGCGAACGCGGTGGAGGCCGAGCGGTCGCGCGCCGCCGTCAGCACGGCGATGACCGCACTCGCCGAACGCACGACCGGAACGACGAACGACAACGCGAATTGGGACGACGCGGTCGTCGCGCTCTACCGCGCGCAGCCCGATTTCGGCTTGGCCGAGCGAACCTGGGCGCGGGGCACCGCCGATCACCTCAATTACGACGAGGTCCATATCGTCGACCAACGCGGACGCACTTTGTGGTCGGCGGTCGATGGCAGCAGCATTGCGCCGCGCGCGTTCGGCCCGGCGGTCCTGCAGCTCACCCAGCACGTCGACCCGCGAACAAAAGCGGCGGCTGGGCTGCTTCGCCTTGGCGGGAGAGCTGGCGACGACGTCGCGATGGTCGGCCTGGGGCTGATCGTGCCCAGAACCACCGCGCTCGGTCGCCTCGTGCCCGACGCGGGACCCTTCCGACTGATCATGGTGCGCCGCGTGACCGACCGGCTGCTCGCCGACATAGGACGCGGTCTCGCGCTCGACGATCTGCGCGTGGATGGCGCTTCTGCAAACCGCGAAGTGTTGGCGGTCGCCGGACCCAACGGCATGCCCGCCTTTACGCTGACGTGGGTCGCACGCAGTCCGGGCAATGAGGCACTAATCCGCGCCGCGCCGGCTCTGCTCGTCGCGCTGCTGGTCTTCCTTGGCATTTGCGCATTGATCGTTCGCGATACCTTGTCGTCGGTCAAAAAACTGGCGCGCCAAGCCGTGACCGACAGTCTCAGCGGACTTCCGAACCGTCGCGCGCTGCGCCGCGCGCTCGATCAGGCATGTCGTGCGCAAGGCGCGGTCGCGCTAGCGCTGATCGACCTCGACGGGTTCAAGGGCATCAACGACAATTACGGGCATGCGGTCGGAGATCGGCTGATCCGCGCGGTCGGCCAGGTCCTGCGCGCGCTGGCGCGTGACGGGGCGATCGTCGCGCGCATCGGCGGCGATGAATTTGCGGTGCTGACGTCGGGCGAGGGTGCGCGCATCCGGCTCGACCGCATGTCGCTGCGCATCTTGGAACGGCTGGGCAGTCCGTTCAGGATCGACGAGCGCACGCTCGTCATCGGCGCGTCGATCGGTTACGCTTATGCCGATGTCGGCGAGCCAAGCGACCCCGTCGAATTGCTGCGTCGCGCCGATGTGGCGATGTATGCCGCAAAGCGCGCCGGGCGGATGCGCATTACCCGTTTCGACGCGACGCTCGATGCGCGCCAGGCTGCCAAGCACCGTATCGAAAGCGAGCTGCGAGCCGCGATCGTCACCAATGACTTCGCCGTCGTCTATCAACCGCTGATGGCGGCGGACCGGACGACCGTGACCGGTGTCGAGGCGCTGCTGCGCTGGACCAGCCCCACGCTTGGTATCGTTCCGCCCGAACAGTTCGTGCCGATCGCCGAGGAAACCGGACTGATCGATCGCATCGGCCTGTTCGTGCTCGACCGCGCCTGTCGCGACGCGGTCGGCTGGGGCGATCTGCGCCTTGCGGTGAACGTATCGGCGGCACAACTGCGTAATCCCGATTTCCCCGCGCAGCTTGGCGACGTGCTGCGCACGACTGGGTTTTCGCCCGCGCGGCTGGAGGTCGAGATCACCGAGACCTATCTGGTGCGCGAAGCCGACGCTGCGCGCACTGTGCTCGACGAGCTCCGTGCCCTAGGCGTCACCGTATCGCTCGACGATTTCGGCACCGGTTTCGCCTCGATCGGTTTCCTGCGCCAATTCACGTTCGATAAGTTGAAGATTGACCGCAGCCTCGTTGCAGACGCCGAACACAGCGCGAGCGCGCGAGCGATGGTGGCGGCAAGCGTCGCGGTGGCGCGTGCGCTCAATATGACGGTGACCGCGGAGGGTATCGAAACGATCGGCCAAGCCGATGTGATGCGCATCGTTGGCTGTGACGAGCTTCAGGGGTGGTTGTTCTCGCACGCCGAAAGCGCGGCGGAGATCACTTCGCGCATGCTCATACGACCGGTGGCGCCGGGCGCAGGTCGCGCGCCACCGCGTCGAGCAGGCCGTTGACGAAGCCCTTCTCGCGCCGCGCGTAGAAAGCGTCGGCCACATCGACATATTCGTTGATGACCGTCTTTACCGGCACATCGGCGCGCGCGAGCAATTCATAAGCGGCAACCCGCAGCAACGCGCGCATGGGACGGTCGAGCCGATCGAGCGACCAGCCGCTGGCAAGGCGCGCCGCGATCGCCGCGTCGAGTTCGCCAACACGCGCCTCAGTACCGGTGACCAGATCGTCAAAGAAGGCAACTTCGGCATCGTTATACTCATCGTCGCCGATCGTCGCACCCAGCCGGTGCTGATGAAATTCATGGAGCAGCGCGGTGACCGGTGTCGCTTCCATGTCGCGTTGGTACAGTGCCTGAACCGCCGCAAGGCGCGCGGCCGAACGCGCCTTTGCGCGTCCTGGCGGCGGCGACGCGCTCACAGTCGCACCCGGATCGATGCGGCGTGTGCGGCGAGCCCCTCGGCATCGGCGATCACACCTGCGGTCGGGCCGAGCGCGGCGAGCGCGCGCGCGTCGAGCTGGAGAAAGCTGGTGCGCTTCATAAAATCGGTCACGCCAAGGCCGCTCGCGAAGCGCGCGCGCCGCCCGGTCGGCAAGACATGGTTCGGTCCGCCGAGATAATCGCCGATCGCTTCGGGCGTCAGTCGACCGAGGAAGACCGACCCGGCATGGCGCACGCGGTCGAACAGCGCTTGTGGATCGGCGATCGCAAGTTCGAGATGCTCGGGCGCGAGCCGGTCGATCAACGGTGGTGCGTCGCCGAGCGACCCGAGCACGATGATGCAGCCATGGTCGGCCCAGCTTGCCCGCGCGACCGCTTGCGTGGCGAGCGTCGGCAGTATCTGCTCGACCGCGGCGACGACGGTATCGGCGAAGTCGGCGCTGTCGGTCAGCAGGATCGACTGGCTGGTCGGGTCATGTTCGGCCTGGCTCAACAGGTCGGCGGCAATCCATGCGGGATCGTTCGCGGCATCGGCGACGACCAAGATCTCCGACGGTCCCGCAACCATGTCGATCCCGACCCGACCGTATAACTGTCGTTTCGCCTCGGCCACCCAGGCGTTGCCGGGGCCGACGATCACGTCGACCGGTGCGATCCGTCGTGTGCCAAAGGCAAGCGCGGCGATCGCCTGTGCACCGCCGATCCGCCAAATCTCGTCGACGCCCGCGATATGCGCGGCCGCGAGCACGGCAGGCGCGATCGTGCCACCGGGCGTCGGCGTGACCATCACAAGCCGCGAGACCCCTGCGACTTGCGCGGGGATTGCGTTCATCAACACCGACGATGGGTAAGCGGCACGTCCACCGGGCACGTAAAGTCCGGCCGCTGCAACGGCCGACCAACGAGCGCCCATTCGCGCGCCCGCATCGTCGGTCCAGTCGCTGTCGGTCGGCTGCTGGCGCACATGATAAGCGCGGATACGCGCTGCCGCGAGGTCGAGCGCATCGCGCAGATCGGACGCGAGCGCGGCATAAGCGGCGGCGCATTCGTCGCACGATATCTGCCAGCCGGTCGCGTCGAGCTCGTGCCCATCGAAGCGGTGCGTCAGCTCGGCAAGCGCGGCGTCGCCCTCGGCGCGGACCCGTTCAAGGATCGCAGTGACGTCGCGCGAGACGTCGGCGTCACTATCGCGGCGCGCGTCGACCAACGCGGTGAATGCCGCGTCGAAGTCGGCGTCGCGGACATCGAGCCGCTTCATGCCACCGCTTTTCGAAATGCGTCGACCAGCGGAGCGATGTCGTCGCGCATCTTCATCGCCGCCCGGTTGACGATGAGGCGCGCCGAAACTTCGGCGATCACTGCCGTTTCGACAAGGCCATTGTCGCGTAACGTCTTGCCCGACGAAACCAGGTCGACGATCCGGCTCGCCAGCCCCAGCAGCGGCGCGAGCTCCATTGCTCCGTTCAGCTTGACGCATTCGGCCTGCACGCCGCGCGCCGCATAATATTTCCGGGTCAGCGCCGGATATTTGGTCGCGATGCGGACATGA
The DNA here is from genome assembly GCA_043737455.1 of Sphingomonadales bacterium. GTDB lineage: Bacteria > Pseudomonadota > Alphaproteobacteria > Sphingomonadales > Sphingomonadaceae > Sphingomonas_O. The sequence goes on from JAYTAR010000123.1 coordinate 5,072, forward strand.
CTGCCGACCGGAGTATTATCGTTCCCGGCAGCGGCAACTGAAATGCGGCAGCGCCCGATCCCAAGGTCGACCGGCGCGTAAAGCTCGGCATAGGCGAATTCCTCGATCACATCCGACCCGACGATACCCAAATGCGCCGCGCCGTGTGCGACGAAGGTGGCGACATCGAACGCGCGCACGCGGATGACCGACACTGCCGGATCGCCGGTCGCAAAGCGCAAGCGGCGGTCATCCTCGTCTTCGAAGCCGGCTTCCACGACCACGCCCGCGCGCGCGAGCAGCGGCATCGCCTCGGCGAGGATGCGCCCCTTGGGAACGGCGATGACGATTGGATCGGACATGCGAGCGCGCTCCTTAGGCAGCGTGACCGCAGCGTGCAATCAGCCCTCGACCTCGATGACCATGTGCGGATCGTGCGGCGCAACACTCGGCTCGCTGCGCAGGGAATATTCAAGCGCTGCGACCGCTGCCAGGACAGCCCCGGTCGCAATGACCAGAGCCAGCCCCGACATGAGCGGCGCGACCGGCGCGAGCGCGGCAAGCGCAACGAGACCAGCAAGATGCGAACGCGGTAAGCGCGAACTTTTGGCGGTTGCGGTCTTGAAGCTCATCACGCCGATCAGAAACAGCGCGGGTCCTGCCAGCCCGACGAGCGCCAGCATCGGTGCCACGCGTTCGAGCGGCGCCGCCAGCACGAGCTTGTCGGTTACCGCGATCAGCACGATTCCTGCCACGATAGGAAGATGCAGATAGGTATAGGCGATGCGCGCGATACGTGCGGGGTCGGACTCTTCCTCGAGCCGCCGCATGGCGCGCTTGGCACCCGTATCGAAATAGATCCACCACATCAGCGTGCTGCCGATGAAGCTCGCCACAAGTGCCAGCGTGCTTGCGAGGTTCTTGTCGCCGCTTGAGTAGGCTTGGCCCAGCACGATGATCACCTCGCCCAACGCGATGATGATGAACAGCGCGCAGCGTTCGGACAGATGCCCGCCGACGATATCCCAGTCGTTGGTGTGCGTCCGCCCGAGGCGAGGGACGTAATGCCCCAGCGCAGGCCCCAGCAGATCGACTGCCACCGCGACGCTCCACCACAGCAAGCGCGCCTTGGGGTCGGCAAACCCGCCGATCAGCCAGAATACGCCGCCCAGCGTCAGCCAGACGCCCATGCGCCAGAAGTTTCGTGCGACGGCGTGTCCCTCGCCACGGCGCAGCGCCACGATCGTGAAGAGCGTGCGGCCGAGCTGCATCGCCACGTAGAGCACCGCGACCGCGACGCCCGACCCCTTGAACGCGGTCGGTAGCAGCGCCGACAGCGCCAGGCCGGCCAACATCAACGCGAAGAGCAAGAGCCGAACGGGCACACGTTCAGGCTCGAGCCAATTCATTGCCCAGCTCGTCAGCAGCCAGAGCCACCAGACCGCCGCGAACAGCAAACCCGTCTGCCAGAGCCCGGTCAGCGTTAGCGACTTTGCAAGCACGACCGCGAGCTGCGTTACGGCCAGCACGAACACGAGGTCGAAAAACAATTCGACGAAACCGACCGGCTGTTCGTCCTCGTCTTCACGCTTGCGCAGCAGGGGTATGGCGTCCATCGCAGCCTAACCGTTTGACGCTATCGGGGTTGCAGCGGCGCATGACGTTTGCCGAAGCGATGGTATCGCAGGCCGAATTTTGCGAGCGCAGCGCGGCGCCGATCGCCGCTCGGGTCTGCCGCGCGCTGGCGGGCGCGATCGACCGGTCGAGTGAGACCGGCACGCGTGCGCTCGACTGGTCGGGTGATTATGCCGCCGACGCGGTACCGCTGCGGCTGGCGGCGCCGCTCCATGCGTTGGCAAGGCGGGGGACGATACCAGCGCTATCGGCATTGTTCGCAGGCCGGGATGGCGACGATCTGAACGCCGTCCGCGGGGCGATCGCTGCGCATGACGACTGGATCGCACGCTGGCTCGACGGGCCGCCGCAGACCAACGAGCCTGCCCGTTCGGCGGCATTCATGGGCGCGCTACTGGTGCTGGCAAAGCGCTTCAAACTGCCGTTCGACCTGCTCGAGATCGGGTCGAGCGGGGGCCTTAACCTGCTGATCGACCGCTATCGCTACAACCTCGGCGGCGTCGGCGTCGGACCCTTAGATGCCTCGGTCACTATTACGCCCGCGTGGCGCGGGGTTCCGCCACCCGTTGGCGACGTCGTGATCGAGCGTATGCGCGGCGTCGATATCGCGCCGGTCGACGTGCGCGATCCCGCGGCCGCCGAGCGCCTGCTCGCCTATGTCTGGGTCGACGCGCCCGAACGGGTAGCACGCGTCGAAGGCGCCATCGCCATGATCCGCGCCAGTCCCGTCGATCTTGTTCAAGGTGACGCCGCCGACTGGGTCGAGGCGCGATTGGCCGAGCCGCAGCCGCCGGGGACGTGCCGCGTGCTCATGCATTCGGTAGTCTGGCCCTATCTCGACGCTGGACGACGCGAGCGCATCGAGGCCGCGATGCGGCGCGCGGGGACGTCAGCGACGGATGTGGCGCCCCTTGCATGGGTCTCGTACGAATGGGGCGAGCACCACGGCAATCACCAAATCGTCCTGCGCAGTTGGCCGGGGGATCGCCGTAAAGTGCTCGGCGAAGGCCACCCGCACGCGGCCTGGATTAATTGGTCAAGCGAGGAATTCGCGTAGCGCAGCCGTGACCGCCTCGGGTTTTTCCCAAGTGACGAAATGCCCGGCGTCGGGCACGCGGACGATGCGAATGTCCTCGACCAGCGCCTCGAGCCCCTCGAGCTGCGAGGGGGTCAGTGCGGTGTCCTGCATACCCCAAACGACCAATGTCGGTACGTGCAACACCGGAAAGGGTTGGTCGAGATAGGCCGGGCGGGCCGCATCCTCGCCGACCGCGGGCACGATCACGCTCGCTGCCCGGTACCAGCCCAGCATCGCACGCATCGCGCCCGGTTGCGACCATTCGTCGAGGTAGGCGGCCTTTTCCTCCGCCGTCGCACGCAGCCCGAAATGTTCGGCGAACGTGCGGTCGAAGAAATGATCGAGGTTGCCGGTGATATGGTCCTCCATCCCCGGCACCCGAAACGCGCGGATATATTGGGACGCCGCGCGCTGCCCGACGTCGTCGAACATCGCCCTTTGAAAGACGAACGGGTGCGGCGCGTTGACGATCGCAAGCCGTTCGATGCGCGCGGGATTGCCGAGTGCCGCGGCCCATGCAATCGCCCCGCCCCAATCGTGACCGACGAGGGTAAAGCGGTCGATGCCCAGCGCATCGGCAAGCGCGAACAAGTCGCCGACGGGTTTGTCATGCGTATAATGTTCATTGCCCTCGGGCTTCGACGAGCGTGCAAACCCGCGCTGGTCGGGCGCCACGACGCGGAAGTCGCGCGACAGGTCGACAAGCTGATGCCGCCACGTCCGTGCCGATTCGGGAAAGCCGTGCAGGAAGATGATCGCTGGCGCATCCCCGGGTCCGCCATGCGTCACATCGAGGTCGACCCCGGTCGAAAGCGATATCCGGGTGCGGGACAATTCGGTCATGCTGTGTCCTTCGTGGCGGTTCGTCATGCTCCTAAGCTTGTCGCACAATCGACGGCAACCACTTGCGCGGTTCGCGCATTGCTGCGGGCATGACTACGACCGTTTCCGATATCGCCTCCGCCCGTCACCGCGAGATGGCGGTGGAGCACCTCCTCTTCCGCGTGCTGGCCCATCTCGAAACGCGCGAACCCGGGCTACTCGCGACGTTCGAGACCAGTCTGGAACATCTGGGTGATCCCGCGCACGACGCGACCAAGGACGACGAGGCCGTCCGCGACATTGCGCGGCGCATGCTGGGCGGAGCACGGCGTCAGGTCGACGACGATCAGAAGTAGCTTACCGTCTTCGGTACGTCGGGGACAGGAATGAACTCGATGTCGTCGCCGGGCACTGTCGCGAAGCGGCCTGCGCGCCAGTCGTCGCGCGCTTGCGCAATGCGGTCGCGTGATGAGGAGACGAAGTTCCACCAGACGTGCCGTGGGGTCGTGAACGCTGCCCCGCCAAGCAGCATTGCGCGGGCAGAGCCCGTGCTGCGCAGCGTCGCGGCGATGCCGGGTGCGAGGACGTACAGCGTGAAGGCGGCGAGCGGCGAACCGTCAAGCGTCATCGCGCCCTCCGTCACCAGCAGTGCGCGTTCGTCGGCCTCCGCATCGATCGGTAGCGTCGCATCGTTGAGCGTGATGTCGGCGTAGATCGTCGGCGCGTGGCAGGTCGTCGCCGCGCTTCGGCCCCATAGGCTCCCCATCAGCACGCGCGCCGACACGCCGGTGTCCTCGATCAACGGCAGATCGTCGATCATGACGTGCTCGAAGGCAGGGGACGTCTCTTCGAGCGCATCGGGGAGCGCGAGCCACGTCTGCATTCCGTAAAAGTGCGGACCGGCAGCACGCGTCGCACTTGGCGAGCGTTCGGAATGGACGATCCCCGACCCTGCCGTCATCAGGTTGATCGCTCCCGGCTCGATAATTTTTTCGGTTCCCAGAGAGTCACAGTGTGTGATCGCGCCGTCGAACAAATAGCTGACAGTTGCCAGCCCGATATGGGGGTGCGGGCGGACGTCCATGCCGCCGCCGGGCGCCAGTTGCGCCGGTCCAAACTGATCGACGAATATGAACGGCCCCACCATCGTCCGCACCTTGGCCGGGAGCGAACGCCGGACCTTGAAGTCGCCGAGGTCGTGCGTCACCGGGACGAGCGCTTGCAGGCCGATCATTCGCCCGGCGCTTTCGCCTTGACCGCAAGCGCATGGACACGCTGCCCTGGCAGGTCGCCGAGCGCCTGGTTGACCATGCGCTGACGCTGGAGCCGCGACACTTGCGCGAATGCGGTGCTTTCAATCTCGACCGAAAAATGCGATTCACCCGTGCCGTCGTCACCGCTGTGGCCGCGATGCGTCGCACTATCGTTGGTCACGACCAACCGTGTCGGCGCAAAAGTCGCAACCAGCCGCGATTCGATCTCGGTCTGCACTTGTCCTTTGGTGGTCATGGTCCGACTTTAGGCCGTTCATGTCCCACGCGAAACCCCGTAATCCCCGCTTCCATGGCCGTATCGAGCATGACGCGCCGTGTTCGGAATCGGGTTGTCGTCAGCCGGGCGAGTTTCGCGCGCCGCTGTCGCCTGGTGGAACCGACGGGCCGGGAACCTGGCGCTGGCTGTGCCTCGACCATGTTCGCGCGTTCAACGCGCGCTACAATTATTTCCGCGACATGACGCAAGACGAGATCGAGGCGTCGCAGCGGCCCTATGCCGGATGGGAGCGCGAGACGCGCGCGTTCGCTCGTGCGGGAAGCGACGGTCCGCCGCGCTGGGCCGATTTCGCCGATCCGCTGGACGCGGTCTCGGGTCGCTTCGCGTCCACCGCACCGCGCGAGCGCAGGGACGGACGCCCGCTGACCGGTGAAAACCGCCGCGATTTGGTCACGCTGGGTCTGTCGCCCGACGCCGACCGGCGCGCGCTGCGCCAGGCTTATTCAGAACTCGTTCGCCGGTATCATCCCGACCGCAACGGTGGCGACCGCGCCTTCGAGGATCGCCTGCGCGGCGTGGTCGAGGCGTATCAGCGGCTGCGGGGTGCTGCCGCGTTCGGCTGATCAGGCGGGCAGGGGCGTCTCGCCCGCGACCAGCCCGCGATGGAGGACGCGGTCGCCGACGACACCGTCGTGATCGGCCCGGTGCATCGTCACGCGGTTGTCCCAGATCACCACGTCGCCGCGGCGCCAGCGATGCGCATAGAGCCGCGAAGGCCGAATGCTGTGCCGGTACAGTGCCGCGATGACGCGCGCGCTGGTAGCGGCGTCGACCCCGCTCAGATCGGTGCAGCGCTCGGGCGTCGAGAGATAGAGCGTGACTTCCCCGGTAAGCGGATGGCGGCGAAACAGCGAATGACGGACCGGCAGTGCCGCGTCGGGGACGCCGGTCGCGCGGTGTGCCACGCTGCGGCCCGCGAGCCAGTCGCGGACACGCAGCGGCAGCCGTGCGGCGGCGGCGACTTGATCGCTGAACAAAGTCGCGCCGTCCGTGCTCGGGAGCATTTCTGCGCGCAAAGCGGTGAATGCCGGCGGAGCGGCCGCATAGCTGGTGTCGGTGTGGAACACGCTACGCGGCGGCACGGAGCGCCCGATGTTGCTGACGCAATTCAGCATCTGCGCGCCGACGACCGGCGTTTCGCCGTGCGTGAACGTTAGAGGTCCGAGCGCCGTCAGAAAGTCGACGAGCGTCATGTCGCCTGCATCGCCATCGCGCAAGACCACCACGCGGTGATGCGCAATGGTCGTGCGCAACTCGTCCGCGACATCGCTTGCGGCCGCGCCGACCGTCAATCCTTCGATCTCCGCTCCGAAGGGCTTCAACGAGCGGACCCGCATCTCAGTCGAGCAATGCCAGCACGCGAGGATCGAGCGCACCATCGGCTCCCGCCAGCGCCGCAACGACAAGATCGGCCTGCCAGAAATCCTGGCCCGCGGTGATCGCGCCGGGCGTCGCTACCGTCGTGATGCCCGCACGCTTGGCCGACATCAGGCTGAGCGCGGTGTCCTCGACCGCGAGTGCATCGCCTGCCGCCACGCCGAGCGCGGTCAGCGCATTGGTATAGGCTTCGGGCGCAGGCTTGCCCTCCGCCACCGCCGTGCGGTCGACGACATGGTCGAACGCCGCGCGCGGCAACGCGTCGCCGAGCGCGATGAAGATCGCGTCGATGTTCGGCATATAAGTCGTTGTGACGAAGCCAAGCTTCATCCCGCGGTCCTTGGCGAGATGCGCGAGCGCGACGACGCCGGGACGTGGCTGCACGCCGCTCGCGACGATCTCGGCGCATGCCAATTCGGTCTTGCGCGCGTGGATGGCATCGATCTGCGCCTGCGTCAGCCCGGCTCCGGTTGCCGCGGACAGCGTCGCGAGCCGGTCCTTGCCCCCCGACTGCTCGAGCAATTCGGCATAGACCTCGCGGTCCCAAACCCAGCTCAGCCCCGCCTCCTGCAGCGCCTGATTATATGCACGCCGCTGAATATCCGATGTTTCGGCGATCGTCCCGATCGATCCAAACAGCAAAGCCTGTTTTGTCACGTTTACTTTCCCCCCCAACCGTTACGCCCGCGGCGCGTCGTCGCGGCCTATAGCGGGCAATCCGCGCAATGGTTCCGGCGAACCCGCGCCACAACTATCTTGTCAATGGTATAGGATATCATTACGCGACACCGCAATATTCGAGGGGGCGGGGAATGGAGAGGAAAAATCTCGGCTGGTTCTGCATCATGGCGGGCTTGCCTGCGATCGGTCATGCGCAGACCAGCGCGGAGGCGCCGGGAGAGATCGTGGTGACGGCTGCCTTGAAAGCCTATGAACCCCGTGCCGACATCGCCACGCGCACCGGCACTCCGATTCTCGAGCTTCCGTTTGCAAGCGATGCGGTTGGCGCGACTTTGATCGCCGATCGCGGGCTGACCAGTTTCACCGATGCGCTGCGAACCGTGCCGGGCGTAGCGCCGGTCACGGGCATCGGTAATTTCAACACGCGCTTTCGGTTGCGCGGTTTCGTCTCGACCAACATCTTGCGCAACGGCTTTCGTCAAGCGCTGGGCTTCACAACCACTGACGTTGCGCATGTCGACCGTATCGAGGTCCTCAAAGGTCCGGCGTCGGCGCTCTATGGCCGGTTCGAGCCCGGCGGCGTCGTCAACATCGTGACGAAACAGCCGCTGACGCAGAACCGGTTCGCCGCAATGGTAACGGCCGACGAGGACAAGCAGCTGCGCGGCACGGTCGACCTCAATTGGGCGGCGTCCGAGTTCGTTCAGGCGCGCGTCAATGCGGCGTACGACAATGGCAAGAGCTTCCGCAGCTTTGTCGGTAACAAGACATACTTCATCGCGCCATCGGTGGCGCTGCGCGTCGGTCCGGTCACGCGGCTGGTGATAGAGGGCGAATATAGCGATCGCGACGGCGTCTTCGATCGCGGCTTTCTGGCCAACCCGCTGCTGCTTGGATTGCCGCCCTCGCGCTTCCTCGGCGATCCGGCGGACACCTATCGCAACCAGACTTCGGCAGCCTCGGCCATGCTCGAACACGGCAGCCTCGACGCGGTGCGGTTGCGGTTCGGCGCATCGTACAGCCGCAGCCGAAGCGACGGCTTCTACTTCTTCCCGATTGCGGGCGGCGTCGTCGCGGGCGTGACCGTACCATTGCTGTCGGCGACCGGTGTGCTCAATCGGCGCATCCAGACAACCTTCGACATTCAGCAGGACTGGACCGCAACCGCCGAAGTCGCGAGCCGCTTCGCGCTTGGCGGCATCGCGAACACCATCCTCGCCGCTGTCGAATATAATCGGGACAAAGGCGTTTCGGTCATCCGCCGGGCAACCGCCAATGCCGGTATCGACATCTTCGCGCCCATCTATGGTGCCGCGCGCCCTGCGCCGACCGCCAACATCGTCGACAGTTTTGCCGAGAACAAGTCGATTGCGAGTATCGTCCAGCTTGAAACGTCATGGACACCCTGGCTGCGCACGACGCTCGGCGCGCGGCTCGAGCGTGTCACCAGCCGCTTCCGCGACAATTTGACGCTCCTGAACGGTGCAGCGCGCGAGACCGCGCTGACGCCGCGCGCGGGTGTAACCGTGCTGCCCGGCAGCGGCTTTGCGCTTTATGCCAATTACGGGCGTTCGTTTGCGTCCGAGGTGACGACGCGCCCGATCGTCGGCAACACGCAACCAGTGCCGTCGCGTGGCGAACAGTTCGAAGGGGGCGTCAAATGGGAACGCGCCGACGGTCGCGTGCGCGCATCGGCGGCAGTGTTCGAGATCACCAAGTCGAACATTCGCGTTGCCGAACCCGCGCCGTCGCAGTTCGATCGGCAGGTCGGCGCGCAGCGTTCGCGCGGCTTCGAGGTCGACTTCGCCGCACAGCCGGTCGAGCCACTGCGGGTCGAAATCGCCTATGCCTTCATCAATGCCAAGGTGACGCGTGATCCGGTTGCGCTGCCCGCCATTTCGCTCGCCGGACGCCGATTGCAATCGACCCCGCGTCACGCCGCCAGCCTGTGGACACGTTGGGACGTCCACGCGCGCGTCGGCATCGGGGCGGGGGTGACTCTGGTTGCGGACCGCTTCGTCGATACGCTTAACAGCTTTGCGCTCGACGGCTATGCCCGGGCCGATGCCGCGCTCTTCTGGCGTCCGATCGACCGGCTCGAACTGCAGCTGAACCTGCTCAACGCGTTTGACGAACGCTATTTCGAAAACGGCAACACGAACAATAACTTCTACCCTGGCCAGCCACGCACGCTGCGCTTTTCTGCGAAAGTCACGTTATGATCCGCTTTGCCTTGCTGCTCGCCCTCGCCAGTCCGGCGGTTGCCACGGTTCCGCCGCCGACAGCCTCATTGCCGCCGCTGCAGGCGCCGGTTTTCGTCACGCCGACGGACCTCGACCTGAAGCGCGCGTTGCCGCCATGGCCAGTGGCAGGAACGCTGGCATCCGAAGCCGACGTGCAGACGGTGCTCGCGATCCAGGCGCGCCGCACGCCCGCCGAAGAGGCCGATGCGCAAGCTGACTCGGTGACGACGATGCGCGACTTCACGGCAAAGCTGCTCGGCCCGCGCGCGACGCCGGCACGCTACCCCCGCCTGTTCGCGCTGATGGAAGCATTGCATCAGGACATGCGCGGCATCAACCGCGCAGCGAACGAAGCGCAAGGCTATCGCCTGCGTCCCGTGTTGTTCGATTCACGGATCAAGCCGTCGCTCGACATGGTGGGTCACGGCGCAGCCGCCTACCCAAGCGCGCGCACCAGCAGCGGCCAGGTCTGGGCCGACGTGATTGCGCGGTTGGTTCCCGCCAAGGCAGCCGAAGCGCAGACCGAAGCCGAACGCATCGCATGGCGTCGCGTCGTCGGCGGGGTACACTATCCAAGTGATCTCGCAGGCAGTCGCCATGTCGCGCGCGCGGTGAACGCAGCGCTTGCCAAATCGGCAAAGTTCGCGGTGGCACTGGCAGCGGTAAAAGCGGAACTAGCGGTCGACCCGTTCTAGAGGCTACGCGCACGGCGCATTTGCTCGCTCACCAGACGCCTTCGTCCATCCGGCGCTGTCGCTCGGTTTCGCGTGCGTTGGGCGGGGCGACGTGGCCGGTCTGGGTCTGGACATCGCCAGCGGGTTCCAATGTCGCGGCGATGGCCCCGCTGGGGCCCACCGCATGCGATACCATGCGCAGTGCGCTAGGCGGGGTACCGTCCGCAAAGGTTCGCTTCCCCGAACCCAGCAGCACAGGATACGTCAGCAAAATCAACTGATCGAGCAGTCCGGCACCCAGCAGCGCAGGGTAGATCAGGCTGCTTCCCCAGATGCGCAGTTCGGGTCCGTCGCCTGCCTTCAGCGCCGCAACCGCGTCGATGTCCGCCAGTCGGTAGCTGTTCTCCCAGGCGAGCGGCGCGGACCCCCTGGTCAGCACGAATTTGTCAGCCTTGGTAAAAGCTTCGCCGAGTGCCGCCTCGTCGCCGTCGACGAACGGCCAGTAGCTCGCAAAGATATCGTAGGTGCGCCGTCCGAGGAGCAGTGCATAGGGCGGCGCGAGCAGCGCCTGCATCGCGTCGTCCATCACGGGATCGGTGAAGGCCATCTGCCAGCCCCCGAGGGCGAAGCCGCCACTGGTGTCCTCGCGCGGGCCACCGGGCGCCTGCATCACGCCGTCGAGCGACTGGAAGATGCTGCCGACGATCCTACGCATCGATCGTCTCGCCGCGCACCGCCGCTTCGATCGCGGCGACGTCGATCTTTTTCATCGGCATCATTGCCGCGAACGCGCGCTTGGCTTGGTCGCCACCGGCCGCCATCGCCTGGGTCAGCACCGTCGGCGTGATCTGCCACGACAGGCCCCAGCGATCGCGGCACCAGCCACACTGGCTTTCCGCGCCGCCATTGTCGACGATGGCGTTCCAATAACGGTCGGTTTCCTCCTGGCTGTCGGTCGCGATCTGGAAGCTGAACGCTTCGTTGTGCTTGAAAATTGGGCCGCCGTTCAGTCCGATGCACGCAAAGCCCGCCACGGTGAATTCGACGGTCAGCACATCACCCTGCTTGCCGCCGGGATAATCGCTTGGCGCCAGATGCACCGCGCCGACGTGGCTGTCGGGGAAAGTTGCGGCATAGAAGCGCGCTGCTTCCTCGGCATCGTGATCGTACCATAGGCATAAGGTGTTCTTCGACATGGTAAATTTCCTCGAATGTTGCAGCCGGTGTTATGCCAACGCCTCGAACACCGGTTCGAACCCGCCGAAGATCATGCGCTTGCCGTCGAACGGCATCGGTGTCGCCATCATGCGCGGATCGGTGCGCATCCGTTCCATCGCGGCGTCACGCGTCGGCCGGTCTGGCCATTCGATCCAGCTGAACACGATCGTCTCGTCGTCGGTCGCCTGCACCGCGCGATGGAAATCGGTGGTGGTGCCGTGCGTCACATCGTCGCCCCACCCTTCCATCACGCGCGTCGCGCCGAATTCGAGGAACAGCGCATCGACTGTCTTGGCGTGGTCGATAAAGGCCTGCTTGTTCGTGGTCGGCACCGCCGCGACGAACCCGTCTATATAACTCATCCTAGATCTCCCTCTCGTTTAGTGCCTTTTAGTAAAGCAAAGATCGCCATGGCGTGACCGCCACCGAGGTCGAAGTCTTCGCTCAGCCAGTCGATAATCTGGCCTGCCTTTACGCCTGACTTGAGTTTGCCGTTCTCCGTAAAACCCTTGTCAGCTGCCAGCGCGCGGAGGTCGGTCGGCGTCTTGCCGGTCCTGGCCTCGATGTTGGTCAAATACGCCTGAAAAGACATTGCCGGCTCACTTTGCGATCGGTGAGGCGATCGCCCAGCGGTGGCCGAACGGGTCGAAGACCTGACCGTAACGGTCGCCCCAGAACATGTCTTGCGGCGGCATCGCCGCGGTCGCGCCCGCCGCGACGGCACGCGCGTACCAGGCATCGACATCGTCGACTTGCAGGTGAAGCGTGACGGCAGCGGGAGGCGCGGTCGGTTCCACGCCCATTTCCTGCGACCAGTCGTCGGCAAGCATCAGTGAGCCATGGTTCACGATCAGGTGCGCGTGCATCAGCTTGGTCGACTGCTCGCCGGTCATTCGCGCGGCCTCGTGCGCGGCGAAGGCCGTCTTGTAGAAATCGATCGCTTCGACCCCGCGCCCGTCACGGATCGTCAGGTGCGGCGTCAGGCCGGTCGTCGGGCTCTGCGTATCGGTCTGTGTCATCGCACTCTCTCCCTTGCGACTCGATGCTTGACGATCATGCCGATGCCAGTTATCTTTTACAACCATGAAATTACAAAAAATAACACGCTGGTATGATGACGCTTGCGGATCGGCACATGCACTCGAATTGATCGGCGAGCGCTGGGCGCTGCTCATCATGCGTGAGCTGATGTTCGGGCCCCGCCGTTTTGGAGAAGTGCGCGCGGCACTGCCCGGCCTCAGCGCGAACATCCTCACGCAGCGGCTTGCTGGTCTCGAGGTCGCGGGCATCGTCGTGCGTCACAAGCTGCCCTCGCCGGCGTCGGTGCAGGTCTATGCGCTCACGGCTTGGGGATATGAGGCCGAACCCATTCTGCAGGTGACAGGGCGCTGGGCAGCACGCTCGCCTGCTCACGACCCCACGCTACCGCTCAGCGCGGCTTCGCTGATGCTGTCGCTCCGCACGATGCATGCGCCCGACCGCGTTGGCGACCTCGACGCACGCATCGGCTTCGTGCTGGGCGAGGAGACGTTCGTCGCTGCGCTGACACGCGCCGCAATCGCGATCGCGCGCGGCGACCCGAGCGGTGCCGATGTCGTCCTGTCGGGTACTCCCGAGGCACTGGCCGGCGTTTTTTATGGCGGTGCACCGCTCGCGACCATCACCGTTTCCGGCGACCTGGCGTTGGCACGGCGCATCACCACCATGTTCGTGCTGCCATCCAAAGCCTCGACTTGAGCGTTCGAGCGGCTAGGGAAGGCCAAACCGCCGCGACGAAAGACCGACATGCCCGACTTGCCTAACATTCAGCCCGACAGCCGTGAGGCGACGATCATGGACGCGCCCGACCGCAAGCTCTCGGTGCGCGACCTGTTCGGTATCGATACCGACATGATGGTTCCCGCGTTCAGCGAAGCCGACGAGCGCGTTCCCGACCTCGACCCGGCCTATGTGTTCGACGGCGACACGACGCTCGCGATCCTGGCCGGGTTTGCCTACAACCGGCGCGTGATGGTTCAGGGCTATCACGGCACCGGCAAATCGACGCATATCGAACAGGTCGCGGCGCGATTGAATTGGCCGTGCATCCGCATCAACCTCGACGCGCATATCAGCCGGATCGACCTGATCGGGCGCGACGCGATCGTGCTTCGCGACGGCCAGCAGATCACCGAGTTTCGTGAGGGATTGCTGCCATGGGCGCTGCAAACCCCCACTGCATTGGTCTTCGACGAATATGACGCCGGGCGCCCCGACGTGATGTTCGTCATCCAGCGCGTGCTCGAAACCGAGGGCAAATTGACGTTGCTCGACCAGAATCGCGTCCTGCGGCCCAACCCATGGTTCCGCTTGTTCGCGACCGCGAACACGGTCGGTCTTGGCGACACCAGCGGACTGTATCATGGCACGCAGCAGATCAATCAGGGACAGATGGACCGCTGGAACATCGTCGTCACGCTCAACTATCTGCCAGCGGCAGTGGAATCGCGCATCGTGCTCGCCAAGTCGGGCGAATATGACCATGTCGGCGGCAAGGCCGAGGTCGACCGGATGGTGAAGGTCGCCGAACTGACGCGTTCGGGTTTCATGAACGGCGATATCTCGACCGTGATGAGTCCGCGTACCGTCATCACCTGGGCGCAGAATGCGTTGATCTTCAAGGACGTCGGCTTCGCGTTCCGCCTGTCGTTTCTGAACAAATGCGACGAAGCCGAGCGCGCGCTCGTCGCCGAATATTATCAGCGGGTGTTCGGCAAGGACCTGCCCGAAAGCGTCATCGGGCGGGGAAAGAAATAGGAACCTTCCTCCCCGAGCGAAGCGAGGAGCTATGTCGAGCGTAAGCGAGACGCCATCCACGCGAAAAAAAGGTCTCGCTTGCGCTCGACACAGCCCCTCCCTTCGCTCGGGGAAGGATTAACCCCCCCGCGTCAGGCTACGGACGAAACCGATCAGGCTAGTCTGGCGGCTGCGTTTCAGCCGTTCGGTCTTCAGGATCGACTTCACGCTGTCGAAACAGCGTTCGACATCGTCGTTGACGAGGACGTAGTCATAGCCGTCCCAATGGCTGATCTCGTTTGCCGCGCGTGCCATCCGCGCGTCGATGACCGCGTCGGCATCGGTACCGCGCGCGCGCAGGCGGCGCTCGAGCTCGTCCATCGACGGCGGAAAGACGAACGTGCGCACGACGTCGCCGCCGGCCTGCTGAAACAATTGCTGCGCGCCCTGCCAGTCGATGTCGAACAGCACGTCGGACCCACGCGCGAGGATCGCTTCCACCGGCGCACGCGGGGTTCCGTAGCGGTGCCCGAAGACATGCGCCCATTCGAGGAATTCATGGTCCGCGACCATCGCGCGAAACCGGTCGAGATCGACGAAATGATAATCGACGCCGTCGACTTCGCCCGGACGCATCGGACGCGTCGTCGCCGACACCGACATCGCCAGATCGTCGTCGGCGGCAAGCAGTTTTCGCGCGATCGTCGATTTGCCCGCGCCCGATGGCGAGGACAGGACGAACAACAGGCCGCGGCGCGTGAACGGGGTGGGGGCGGACATCGCTGCTCCTTGCGCGGGGGGCAGGGCGCCGGTCAATCCGCGGTCCACCCGCCATCGACGATCATGCTGGTTCCCGTCATCAGCGCCGAGGCGTCGGACGCGAGGAACACGACCGCGCCCATCAGATCTTCGACCGTACCGATCCGTCCGAGCTTGATCCGGGCGAGCACCGACGCCTTGAACGCGGCATCCTCCAGATACGGCTTGGTCAGCGGCGTTTCGATGAAGGTCGGCGCGATCGTGTTGCTGCGAATGCCCTGCGTCGCCAGGTCGAGCGCAAACGCCTTCGACATGCCCTCGATCGCCCATTTCGACGCACAATACAGACTGCGGTTGACCCCCCCGACATGCCCCATCTGCGACCCGATGTGGATCAGGCTGCCCGCGACGCGTTCCGCGAGCATTGCCTTCACGCACCCCTGCGCCACGAAGAACGCGGACTTGACGTTGAGGTCGAGGACCGCATCGTAATCGGCTTGCGTAACGTCGGCCATGGGCTTGGGGCGATTGGTCCCGGCGTTGTTGACGAGAATGTGATAGGCCGGGCGCGCGGCAAAGAAGCTGGCGACCGCCGCGAGGTCCGCGACGTCGAGCACCGCTGCCTCGGCGCTGCCACTCGCCGCACGGAACGCCGCCGCGCCCGCTTCGATCTCCCCCGCCGATCGCGCGACGAGCGTGACCGCCGCGCCGTGCTCGGCAAGCGCCGCCGCGAGTGCCAGCCCGATACCGCGCCCCGCGCCGGTCACCAGCGCGCGGCGGCCGTCGAGCCGAAAACTGGGCGTGGCCGGCAGTGTCATCGATCAATCCCCTTGCAACCGCCTTGCGCGAAAGCCCGGCGTATCGCAACGCGGTAAGGCGACGCGTGCAATCGGCGTCGCAGCACGTATAGGCTTTGCCGCTACGACAGGAGTCTCATGTGGCCCGCGCTTCGACCGTCTCCACCCGCTACACCAATGTCGCGATCGCGCTGCACTGGACGATCGCGCTGCTGGTCATCGGCAATCTCGTGCTCGGGCTGCGGCTCGAAAGCTTCAAGGGATTGTCGCAGTTCCAAATGTACCAGCTTCACAAGTCGATCGGCATCAGCGTGCTGTTGCTCACGCTCGTGCGGATCGCGTGGCGCCTGACGCACAAGCCTCCACCCTATGAACCGACGTTGAAAAATTGGGAGCGGCGCCTGGCGACGGCGACGCATCACGTGTTCTACTTCGCGCTCATCGCGATGCCGCTGACCGGATGGATCGTCGTGTCGGCGAGCAAATATAATATCCCGACCATGTTGTTCGGCGTGATCCCCTGGCCGCACATCGCGCCGATCCACGCCGCCGATGCCACGACGCGGCTGCGCATCGACACTGTCAGCGCGGGCACGCACGAGGTGATCGCGTTCAGCATGATCGCGCTCGTCCTGCTGCATGTCGCGGGCGCGGTGAAGCACCTTGTCGTCGATGGCGACGGCACCGTCGCGCGCATGATCCCGGGCAAGAGGAACGCCGCATGAGCTGGAAATTCGCATTGCTGGCACTGCCGGTGGCGGTGATCGCCCAATCCACTGTTGCGCAGCCCGCTGCCCCGCAATCCGGTGTGCCGAGCTGGACCGTCGCCGCGCCGCAGTCCAAGCTGTCGTTCGCCGCGTCGATGAACGGGCAGGGGTTCGCGGGCAGTTTCGCACGGTGGACCGCGCGCATCCGTTTCGACCCCAAGAACCTGGCGGCGTCGCGCGTCGCGGTCGTCGTCGACACTGCCTCGGCACGCACCGGCGATGCCTCGCGTGACGAGGCGCTGCCGACCGACGACTGGTTTGCTGTCGGCAAGTTTCCACAGGCGGTGTTTCAGGCCGCGTCGTTTCGCGAGCAGGGCGGCGGGCGCTACACCGCGACGGGCACGCTCAAGCTTCGCGGAGTGAGTGCGCCGCTGACTTTGCCGTTCACGCTGAGCATCGTCGGCGACACCGCGACGATGCGCGGGTCGGCCACGATCGACCGGCGCAGCTTCGGCGTCGGTGGCGGACAGTTCGCGACCGGCGAGACGGTGGCGACCGGCGTGCGCATCGACATCGCGCTGGTGGCGAAGCGCGCCCGGTGAGCGAGGTTCGCATTGCCCGCGCGTTGCTGTCGGTGTCCGACAAGACGGGGCTGGTCGAGCTGGCACGCGCGCTGGCGGGGCAGGGCGTCGAACTGGTCTCGACCGGCGGTACGGCCGGCGCGCTTCGCGACGCAGGGCTCATGGTGCGCGATGTCGCCGAACTGACCGGCTTTCCCGAGATGATGGACGGGCGCGTCAAGACGCTGCACCCCGTCGTTCATGGCGGCCTGCTCGGCGTGCGCGACGACCCTGGTCATGTTTCTGCCATGGCCGAACATGGCATCGGCGCGATCGATCTCGTCGTCGTCAACCTCTACCCCTTTGCCGCGACCGTCGCGAAGGGTGCCGAGCGCGCGACGATCGTCGAGAATATCGACATCGGCGGGCCGTCGATGATCCGTTCGGCGGCGAAGAACCATGCGCATGTCGCGGTCGTCACCGATCCGGCCGACTATGCCGACATCGCGACGGGGACGACGACGCTCGACCAGCGCCGTGCACTGGCGGCAAAAGCATTTGCGCTGACCGCGGAATATGACGCCATGATCGCGTCGTGGTTCGCCTTCGCCGACCAGGGGCAAACGTTTCCCGAACGACTGTCGGTGCCGCTCGTGCGCGGGCGTATGTTGCGTTATGGCGAAAACCCGCACCAGTCGGCGGCGCTCTACCTGCCCGCGTTCGACGGCGCGCGCGGCATCGCGCAGGCGCAAGCGGTGCAGGGCAAGGAACTCAGCTACAATAATCTGAACGACGCCGATGCCGCGCTCGAACTCGTCGGCGAGTTTCGCGACGGGCCGCCGACGGTCGTCATCGTCAAGCATGCCAACCCCTGCGGGGTCGCCAGTGCCGATACGTTGATCGACGCGTATCGCGCGGCGTTCGCGTGCGACAGTGTGTCGGCATTCGGCGGGATCGTCGCGGTCAACCGACCGCTCGACGGACCGACGGCAGCGGCGATCGCGGACATCTTTACCGAAGTTGTCGTCGCGCCCGCCGCCGATGCCGACGCACGTGCGGTGTTCGCCGCCAAGAAAAACCTGCGACTATTGCTGACCGGGCCGCTCGCCGACCCGGCGCGACCGGGTCTGATGATGAAAAGCGTCGCGGGCGGCGTGCTGATGCAGTCGCGCGACGGCGGTGCGCCGGGCGAGCTCAAGCTGGTTACCAAGCGCGCGCCGACTCCGCGCGAGCTTGCCGACTGCCACTTCGCATGGACCGTCGCCAAGCACGTCAAGTCGAACGCGATCGTCTATGCCAAGGATGGCGCGACCGCGGGCATCGGCGCAGGTCAGATGAACCGGCTCGAATCGGCACGTATTGCCGCCTGGAAAGCGCGCGACGCCGCTGACAAGGCCGGGTGGCCCGCCGCGCGCACGATCGGGTCGGCGGTGGCGTCCGATGCATTCTTCCCGTTCGCCGATGGGCTGATCGCTGCGGTCGAGGCGGGCGCGACCGCAGTGATCCAGCCGGGGGGATCGATCCGCGACGCCGAAGTGATCGCCGCGGCCGATGCGGCGGGGCTGGCGATGCTGTTCACCGGCATGCGGCATTTTCGTCACTGATGCGCCATTCACGGGGTGTTCAATGCGCGGTGCCTAGGCGCGGCCAATGATTTTACGGCTCCTGCTTCTTTTCGCGCTCGCGCTCCCTGCCGTTACTGCCGACGCGCAATCGCGACGCGGCGATCAGGACGAGGCGTATCAGGCGCGCAGCCTGGGGGCGTTACGTCCGCTGCGCGAGATCGAGAATGGAATCGTCCCCGACATGAAGCGGCGCGGGGCCGACTATATCGGTGCCGAATATGAAGGCAGCGTCGCGCGTTACCGGCTGAAGTTCATGCGCGGTGGCGCGGTCATCTGGGTCGATGTCGACGGACGCAGCGGGATGGTCGTCGCGCGCGCGGGCGACTAGACCAGCGACAATTATCAATCAGGGGACCGCCATGCGCTTGCTCATCGTCGAGGACGAACCGAACCTCGGGCAACAGTTGAAGTCGACGCTCGAGGGCGCGGGCTATGCCGTCGACCTCGCGACCGATGGCGAGGACGGACATTATCTGGGGCTGACCGAAGCGTATGACGCGATCATCCTCGATCTGGGGCTGCCCGAAATCGACGGATTGACCGTGCTCGACCGCTGGCGCCGTGAAGGCAAGACGTTCCCCGTGCTCGTGCTGACCGCGCGCGATAGCTGGTCGGACAAGGTTGCCGGGCTCGACGCGGGTGCCGACGACTATCTGGCGAAACCGTTCCAGACCGAGGAATTGATCGCGCGGCTGCGTGCGTTGATCCGCCGCGCCGCGGGCAATGCCAGTGCCGAGATGATCGCGGGCGACGTCCGCCTCGACACAAGGTCGGGTCGCGTCACGCTCGCGGGTGAGCCGGTGAAGCTGACCGCGCAGGAGTATAAGCTGCTCAGCTACCTGCTTCATCACAAGGGCAAGGTAGTCAGCCGCACCGAATTGATCGAGCATATCTACGACCAGGATTTTGATCGCGATTCGAACACGATCGAGGTGTTCGTGACGCGCATCCGCAAGAAGCTGGGTGCCGATGTCATCACGACGATCCGGGGCCTGGGCTACAGCCTCGACGATCCGCTTGGCTGACGTCGAGCCTGCTGCTCCCCTCCCGCTTGCGGGAGGGGCAGACGCGCAGCGTCGGAGTGGGACTGTGGCATCGGCCCACCCCGGCCTTCGGCCACCCCTCCCGCAAGCGGGAGGGGAGAGACGGGCGACCCCCTCGACGGGGTCGCTGTCGCGCCGGATGATCGGCGTCGCGGCGGCGTGGATCCTGCTGCTGCTGGTGGGCGGCGGCGTAGCGCTCGACCGCGTGCTCGCCACCGCAATCACGCAGAATTTCGACGATCAGCTCGACTATGTCCTGACCGCGATGATCGCCAGCGCCGAAACCGGGCCCGATGGCGAGGTCCGGCTGAACCGCCCGCTCGGCGACCAACGTTTCCTCGAACCCAATTCGGGACTGTATTGGCAGATCAGCGGAGCCGGGTACGACGCCTTTCGTTCGCGCTCGCTTTGGGACCAAAGGCTCGCGGTCGGCGCACCGCACAAGGACCGCGTCGCACATTTCCGCGACGCCGAACAGCTCGGCGAGAAATTGCGCGTCGTCGAGCGTGACATCACGCTGCCGCTGTCGAAAACGCGCTGGCGCTTCCAGGTGGCACAGAGCCGCGGCGGTCTCGACGAACAGATCGGCAGTTTGCGCCGCACGCTGGTGCGCAGTTTTGCGCTGCTCGGCCTGGGGTTGTTCGTGATGGCGGCGCTGCAGACGTTCTACGGGTTGTGGCCGCTGCGCAAGCTGAAGATCGCGATTGCCAATATGCGCGCGGGTCGTGCCCAGCGCGTCGAGCAGGAGCGACTGCCACGCGAAGTCGCGCCGCTTGTCGACGAACTCAACGGCTTGATCGAGCATAATGAGAAACAGGCCGAGGAAGCTCGGCGGCACGCGGGCAATCTGGCGCATGCACTAAAGACCCCGCTGACGGTCATCATCAACGCCGCCACCGCGCGCAGCGAGGATTTGTCGGAAACGGTGTTTCGCGAAGCCTCGACCATGCGACGACAGGTCGACCATCATCTGGCGCGCGCGCGGGCGGTCGGTCGGCGCGGGCACGCGCACAGCCGCGCCGCCGTCTGGGCATCGCTAGAGGCGGTCGAGCGCGCGGTCGGACGCCTCTACCCCAAGATCCGCATCGACATCGATGGCGACAAGGCCGCGCAGGTTCATGTCGAGCGGCAGGACCTCGACGAAATGCTCGGCAACCTGATCGAAAATGCCGCGAAATATGGCGGTGGCAGCGTCTTTATCACCGTCGTCAGCGAGGGCGCGCCGGGGCCGGTGGCTCAGGCCCGGTTCGTCGAATTCCAGATCGAGGATGACGGGCTCGGGATTCCCGAGGCCGAGCGCCAGCATATCTTTGACAGGGGTGCTCGGCTCGATACCGGCAAGCCCGGCACCGGCCTTGGCCTCGCGATCGTGCGCGACGTAGCGGAAATCTACGGCGGCAGCGTGACGCTCGACGAAAGCGAGGACCTCGGCGGTCTCCTCGTGCGATTGCGGCTGCCCGCGGTCGGCTGATCGCGCTTGCGTTGGGCGGGGTGTTGCGAGAAACAGCTGCAATCACAAAAGGGTAGCATTATTCCATGAGAACCGCTTTGCTTGCCGCCGCCGCTTTGTCGGTAGTCGCCGTCGCGATTGTTCCCGCCTCAATCGTGGCCGCCGCCGGGCCCGTTAAGCCCGCGGTCGCCACGACCAAGCCCAAGCTCGGCAGCTTCGGGGTCGACCTCACGGCGATGGACACCAATGTCGCGCCGGGCGATGATTTCTTCGCTTATGTCAATGGCAATTGGGCCAAGCGCACCGAGATTCCTGCCGACCGCGCGAGCTGGGGCGGGTCTGCGATGCTCGACTCGCTGTCGGAGGAACGGACGCGCGGTGTGATCGAGGAAGCCGCGCGCGCGACCAACGCGCCGGGTACCAACGCCGCCAAGATCGCGACTTTGTGGAACAGCTTCATGGATACCGCCGCGATCGAGGCGGCGGGGACCAAGCCGCTGCAGCCCTATCTGCGCGCAATCGCGGCGATCGCGACGCCCGCCGATGTGGCGCGCGCGTTTGCGGTCGCCACCCGGCGGGGTATCGGGGCGCCGATCACCCTGTCGGTCGGGCAGAATTTGGCCGACAACACGACCTACACCGTTTACGCCTCGCAGGGCGGGCTCGGTATGCCCGACCGCGATTATTATCTGTCCGACACGCCCAAGTTCGTCGAGACGCGCGCCAAATATGTCGCGCACGTCGCGCAGCTGCTGACGCTTGCGGGCCAGCCCGACGCAAGCGGCGCGGCGCAGCGCATCTATGATTTCGAAAAAGCGCTCGCGACGGTGCAGGCAAGCCGCGCCGAGATGCGGCAGGTCGAAAAATCGTTCAATCCGTTCCAGTCGACGTCACTCGGCACGCGGCTGCCGGGGTTCGACTGGGCGGCGATGCTGACCGAGAACGGGCTTGCCGAACAGCCGGTGGTGATCGTCCGTCAACTGCCCGCGCTGACCGCGACGGCAAAGCTGGTCGCGGCGACGCCGATTGCGACGATCCGCGAATATCTGACGCTGCGCACGATCCGTGCAGCCGCGCCGATGATGGGCAAGGCCTTTGTCGACGCCGATTTCGCGTTCCGCGGTACCGTATTGTCGGGGACGCCGAGCTTGCGCGAACGCTGGAAGCGCGGCGTCGACGTCGTCGGCTCGGGGGTTGGCGAGGCGGTCGGCGAGATCTACGTCGCGCGCTACTTCCCGCCCGAGGCCAAGGCCAAGGCCGACGCGCTCGTGCGCAACGTCGTGGCGGCGATGGACAACCGATTGTCGCGGCTCGACTGGATGGCCCCGGCAACGAAGGAAAAGGCGCGGACCAAGCTTGCGGCGTTCACGGCCAAGATCGGCTACCCGACGAAATGGCGCGACTATGCCAATTTCCAGCCGGTCGCGGGCGACGTCGTTGGCAATCTAATTCGCATCGGCGAGTTCAACTACGCACGCCAGCGCGCCAAGATCGGCAAGCCGGTCGACCGGACCGAATGGGCCATGACGCCACAGACGGTGAACGCCTACGCCAATCCGCCGATGAATGAGATCGTGTTCCCCGCCGCGATCCTTCAGCCGCCGTTCTTCGACCCCGCCGCCGATCCTGCCGTCAATTATGGTGGCATCGGCGCGGTCATCGGGCACGAGATCAGCCATCATTTTGACGATCAAGGCCGCAAGTTCGACCCGAAGGGCAATTTCAACGAATGGTGGACAGCCGAGGACGTCACGCGGTTCAAGACCTATACCGACCGCGTCGTCGCGCAATACGGCGCCTATGAGCCGGTGGCGGGCATGAAGGTCAACGGATCGCTGACGCTGGGCGAGAATATGGCCGATTTGGCGGGCGTGACCGTCGCTTATGACGCGTACCGCCTGTCGCTCGGCGGCAAGCCCGCGCCTGTCATCGGCGGGTTCACCGGTGACCAGCGCTTCTTCATGGGGTTCGCGCAAGTGTGGCAATACAAAGCACGCGAAGCCGCACTGCGTCAGCAGATCACGACCGATCCCCACACGCCTGCCAATTTCCGCCCGTTCGTCGTGCGCAACCTCGACCCCTGGTATGCCGCGTTCGGGGTCAAGCCTGGCCAGAAGCTGTATTTGGCGCCGAGCGAGCGGATCAAGGTGTGGTGATTGACCGGATCGGGGCCGTTAGATAGTCTTGTCGGATGGGTTACGAGACGCGCATTTCGACTGATGGGCAGGTCGTATTGCCCCAAGCGGTGCGCGACGCGCTCGACTGGCGCGAGGGCCAGACGCTCGATATCGTTGCAAGCTCGGACGGGGTGACGCTTCGCGCTGCCCGTGAACCGCAAACGGGTGGGACGACCGAGGAGATACTCGCCCGGATCCGTGCCCGCGCAGCACCATGGGTAGGCCCTCCGCTTAGCGAGGAAGACATTCAACAGGCGATCGGTGACACAATCGAGGAAAAGTGGGAACCGCGTTTTCGATGAAGTCGCTCGACACGAACGTACTGTTGCGGGCGGTACTTTGGGACGACGAGCGACAATCGGAAACTGCGAACCGCTACCTTGGCGGACGGGCATATCTCACCGTTACTGTACTGCTTGAGACGCAGTGGATACTCCGCAAATTAGAGCGTCGCGCACGCGTCGATGTCGTCACCAGCCTGCGTGATATCGTCGCGCTGCCTAATTTGACGGTGGCACACCGCGATGCCGTTATGTGGGCGCTCGATCGCTATGCGGAAGGGGCCGATTTCGCCGACATGATCCATTTGGCGCTGTCAGGCGCGTCGGATGGATTCGTGACTTTCGACGTGGACATTGCGCGGCACGCCGACGCTTCGGTCGTCCCCGTAGAGACGCTCTGATCTTAGCGCATCCCCTCGTGATGGCGGATGACCTCGTCGATGACGAAGCGCAGAAACTTCTCGCTGAATTCGGGATCGAGGTGCGCGTCGCTGGCAAGCTGGCGCAGTCGTGCGATCTGGCTTTCCTCGCGGCCCGGATCGGCGGGGGGCAGACCGGTTTCGGCCTTGTAAGCGCCGACCGCCTGCGTAATCTTGAAGCGTTCGGCGAGCATGAAGACGAGCGCGGCGTCGATATTGTCGATACTCTCGCGGTAGCGTTGCAACCGGTCGTCGCCCATCTGCGTTTCTCCTCCTCGCGGTAGCTTGCCTTAGCCGCGAGCCGCGTTCAGAGGAATGCCGCAGATGACCGCCACAGTGACAGCCATTGGCACCGCCCTGACGGCGCACCGCGCGCCCTCGCTCGATGCGTTGCTTTCGCTCGTGGAGGGCGACCTACGTCAGGTCAACCACGTCATCCTAGACCGGATGCAGTCCGAGATTCCGTTGATCCCACAGCTCGCCGGGCATCTGATCGCGGGCGGGGGCAAGCGGATGCGCCCGATGCTCACGCTCGCCTGCGCGCGGATGCTCGATTATCCTGGCGCGCGCCATCACAAGCTCGCCGCGTCGGTCGAGTTCATCCACACCGCGACTTTGCTCCACGACGACGTCGTCGACGGGTCGGACCTGCGCCGGGGCAAGCGCACCGCGAACATTATCTGGGGCAATCCGGCAAGCGTGCTCGTCGGCGATTTCCTGTTCAGTCGCAGCTTCGAACTGATGGTCGAGGACGGCTCGTTGAAGGTGCTGAAGATCCTGAGCCATGCCAGCGCGGTGATCGCCGAGGGTGAGGTCAATCAGCTGACCGCGCAGCGCCAGGTGGGCTTGGGCGAGGAACGCTATCTGGCAATCATCAGCGCCAAGACTGCCGCGCTGTTCGCCGCCGCCTGCCGCATCGCCGCGGTCGTCGCCGAGCGCGACGAGAGCGTCGAGCAGGCGCTCGACAGCTATGGCCGCAATCTGGGCATCGCGTTCCAGCTCGTCGACGACGCGATCGACTACGTGTCCGACGCCGAGACGATGGGCAAGGGCGTCGGCGACGATTTCCGCGACGGCAAGATGACGTTGCCCGTGATCCTCGCTTATGCGCGCGGCAGCGAGGTCGACCGCAAGTTCTGGAAGGATGCGATCGAGGGGCGACGCATTTCCGACGACGATCTGCGCCACGCGACGCGGCTGTTGCGCGACACCGGCGCGATCGACGACACC
>JAYTAR010000124.1:0-4822 GCA_043737455.1 Sphingomonadales bacterium
CCGCCGCGACCTTCACCGTCGCGACGCGGGCCACGCGCATCGTCCCTGGCAGGACGATCACCACGCGGACGTTCCTCACGCGCAGGCCGTGTGTCCTCAAGCTCGGCACCCGTCTCTTGATCGACGACGCGCATCGACAGGCGAACCTTGCCGCGCGGGTCGATCTCGAGCACCTTGACCTTCACCTCTTGGCCTTCGCTCAGCACGTCGGCGACCTTTTCAGTACGTTCGGCGCGAATTTCGCTGACATGCACAAGACCGTCCTTGCCGCCCATGAAATTCACGAAGGCGCCGAAGTCGACCATATTGACGACCTTGCCATTGTAGATCTTGCCGACCTCGGCCTCTTGCGTGATGCCGAGGATCCAGGCGCGTGCGGCTTCGATCTGCGCGACGTCGGACGACGAAATCTTGATCAGACCTTCGTCGTCGATGTCGACCTTCGCACCCGTCGTCGCCACGATCTCGCGGATTACCTTGCCGCCGGTGCCGATGACTTCGCGGATCTTGGACTTGTCGATCTGCAGCGTCTCGATCCGCGGTGCGTGCGCCGACAATTCGGTGCGCGTGCTGTCGAGCGCCTTGGCCATTTCGGCGAGGATGTGCGTGCGACCTTCGGCGGCCTGCGCCAGCGCCTGCTTCATGATCTCTTCGGTGATGCCGGCGATCTTGATGTCCATCTGCATCGTGGTGATGCCTTGCGACGTGCCCGCGACCTTGAAGTCCATGTCACCAAGATGATCCTCGTCGCCAAGAATGTCGCTGATGACCGCAAAGTCATTGCCTTCCAGGATCAGACCCATCGCGATACCGCTGACCGGACGCTTGAGCGGAACGCCCGCGTCCATCATCGACAACGAACCGCCACACACCGTCGCCATCGACGACGATCCGTTCGATTCGGTGATGTCCGACAGCACACGGATCGTGTACGGAAACTCGTCCTTGGCCGGCAGCACCGGGTGCAGCGCGCGCCAGGCCAGCTTGCCGTGTCCGACTTCGCGACGCCCAGGAGCCCCGAAACGCCCGACTTCGCCGACCGAATAGGGCGGGAAGTTATAGTGGAGCATGAAGTTCGAATACGACAGGCCGTTCAGCCCGTCGATCATCTGCTCGGCATCCTTGGTGCCCAGCGTGGTCGTGCAGATCGACTGCGTCTCGCCACGCGTGAACAGCGCCGAACCGTGCGTGCGCGGCAGGAAGCCAACCATCGCATCGATCGGACGGATCTGCGTCGTGGTGCGGCCATCGATGCGCTGCCCATCCTTCAGGATGGCGCCGCGCACGATCTCGGCCTCAAGCTTCTTGACCAACTTACTTGCAGCCATTTTGTCCTGCGCGGTGGCATCGGCAAATGCTTCCTTCGCCTTGGCGCGCAAGGTATTGAGCGCGTTCGATCGTTCGGACTTGTCGGTCAGCTTGTACGCCGCCGTAATGTCGCCGCCGATAAGGTCCCGCAGCTTTGCCTTGGCTGCCGACAAATCGGCCTGCTCGGCCATCGGCCATGGGTCTTTCGCCGCCTGCTCGGCCAACCCGATGATCGCGCCGATGACGTTCTGGATGCCGCGATGCGCGAACATGACCGCACCGAGCATGACCTCTTCCGACAGCTCCTTGGCTTCGGATTCGACCATCATCACCGCGTCGTGGGTTCCGGCGACGACGAGATCGAGCTCGCCCTCGGCAACCTGCGCGTCGGTCGGGTTGAGAATATATTCGCCGTTAAGATAACCGACGCGTGCCGCCGCGATCGGACCCATGAAAGGCACACCGCTGAGCGTCAGCGCCGCCGATGCCGCGACCATCGCCAGGACGTCGGGCTCATTATGTCCGTCATAGCTCATGACCTGACAGATGACGTTGATTTCGTTGTAGAACCCCTCGGGGAACAGCGGGCGGATCGGTCGATCGATCAGGCGCGAGACCAAAGTTTCCTTCTCGGTCGCGCCGCGTTCGCGCTTGAAGAAACCACCGGGAATCCGGCCCGCCGAGCTGTACTTTTCCTGATAGTGGACGGTCAGCGGAAAGAAGTCCTGTCCTTCCTTGACCGAGCGTGCTGCGGTCACCGCGCACAAGACTACCGTCTCGCCGAGCGTCGCCATCACGGCGCCATCGGCCTGCCGCGCGACGCGGCCGGTTTCGAGCTTGAGCGTCTGTCCGCCCCACTCGATTTCGACTGTTTTCATGTTGAACATCGTTTTTCCTTTTGACCCGCGAGCCCAGTGCTGCGGGGGCCTCGATCGTGGCAGACGTCCGGTCTGCGAGCGGTGCGGGCGCTGAATGGCCCAAAGGGTCCGGCATCGGACCCTGCGCCCCGCCGAATGCGGGACATAACCAAACGGCGCCGAACGGCGCCGTCTGAAGCTATTTGCGAAGCCCAAGCTTCGTAATGAGGGCGGTGTAGCGTTCGACGTCGACGCGCTTGAGATAATCGAGCAGCGTGCGCCGCTTGTTGACCATCATCAACAGGCCGCGACGCGAATGATTATCCTTGGCGTGAATCTTGAAATGCTCGGTCAGCGCGACGATTCGCGTCGTCAGGATCGCGACCTGCACTTCGGGGCTGCCGGTGTCGCCTTCGCCGCGAGCGTTTTCGGCGATGACTTCGGTCTTGCGTTCGGCGGTAATCGTCATGACGTTCCTTCGCGGTATCGGGTTACAGGTTGAAGCCGCGCACCACCCGTAAGCATCGGGATTCGACCTCCACGAGCGCGACGGGTGTTCGACCGTCGCTGGCAAGATAGAGGCCGTCGGTTGCGGCCAGTCCGTCCAACACGCGCCCTTGCCGGACGAGCCCTGCCTGAACGGGGGTGAGGGGGAGAGCCGGGATACCGTCCAGCCCTGCCTCAAGGGGCAAGCAGATGCCCTCGAAGTCGCGCGCCCTAGCGGCTTCGTCGAGTTTGTCCAGCGAAATTGCCTGGGTGAGGTCGAACGGCCCCGCACGCGTGCGCCGCAGCATCGTGACATGGCCAACGGTCCCGAGCGCGAGCGCAATGTCGCGCGCAAGGCTACGGATGTAGGTGCCCTTGGAGACATGCGCGGTGAGAGTGATGGAACCGAGAGGAAGGCCCTCATTCAAGCCGCTCTCGCGAATGCGGGGGAGGGCTTTCTTCTCCTTCTCCCGCATTCGCGGGAGAAGGTCGGGATGAGGGCTTTCTTCTCCTTCCTTCACCGCGAGCGAAAACACCGTCACCGCCCGCGTCGCAAGCACGACCGTCTCCCCCGCTCGCGCGAGATCATAGGCGCGCTCGCCCCCCACTTTCAGCGCAGAATAGGAAGGCGGCACCTGCTCGATCGCGCCGGTAAAGCGCGGCAGCACCGCCGTTACCTGCGCCAGCGTCGGGCGCACCGTGCTGGTCGCGACTACTTCGCCCTCCAGATCGAGCGTGTCGGTCTGCACCCCGAAGCCGATCGTGAACTCGTACGTCTTCGAAGCGTCGAGCATACGTCCGGCAAGCTTTGTCGCCTCGCCCAGCGCGATCGGCAGCACGCCGGTCGCCAGCGGATCGAGTGTGCCGCCGTGCCCGATTTTCACCTTGCCATGCCCCGCGTCACGCAGCGCGCGTTTCACCGCGGCGACCGCATTCGTCGAGCCAAGCCCGAGCGGCTTGTCGAGGATCAACCAGCCGTTCACGACGCCGCGTTCATGCCGCTGCGGTGCGTGCCATGAAATGCTTTCGGCATAAGGCAACATAGCGGTCGTTGCCACCGATCTCGGTCTGCGCGCCAGCGTTAACGGCGCGGCCCGTGCCGTCGATGCGCAGGTTCATCGTCGCCTTGCGCCCGCATTCGCAGATCGCCTTTAGCTCGATCAGATTATCGGCAAGCCCGAGCAGCGCCGCCGACCCCTCGAACAACTCGCCCATGAAGTCGGTGCGCAGGCCATAAGCGACGACGGGCAGGTCGTCGCGGTCGCAGAGTTCGGCAAGCTGGAGCACCTGCGCACGCGTCAGAAATTGCGCCTCGTCGACGAGCACACAGGCAGGACGGGCAATCGCGCCGCGCACACAAGCAGCGATGTCGGTCGCGGCGTCGAACGGCACCGCATCGGCACCCAACCCGATCCGCGACGCAATCCGCGCCGCGCCTGCGCGGTCATCGATGGCAGCGGTGAACAGCATGGCCGCCATCCCGCGCTCGGCATAGTTGAACGCCGCCTGGAGCAATGTCGACGATTTGCCCGCGTTCATCGCTGCGTAGTAGAAGTAGAGCTTGGCCACCTTAGCCCTGATCGAGATCGCGGATGACTTCGGGGCGTCGCAAGACCGCTGCAATATGGCTGCCCTCGTCGAAGCTTTCGTCAGCGAGAAACTTCAGCTTGGCGGCAAAGCGCGCGTTGACGCGCCGGGCGACCTCGTTTTGCAAATAGGCGGTGTTGGTACGCAGCGCCTTCAATACCGCTTCCTCGTCGCGCCCCAGCAGCGGCTTCACGAAAGCGGTCGCATGACGCAGGTCGGGCGACATGCGCACCTCGGTCACGGTGACGCTGTGCTTTGCCAGCGTCTCGTCATGCACGTCGCCGCGCGCGAGGATGTCCGCCAACGCGTGCCGTACCGCTTCGCCGACGCGAAGGGTGCGGACACTGCGCTCGACGCCCTTGGCGTCAGAGGGCGCGGGCACGTTCTTCGACTTCACCATCAGAGCGTGCGTGCACGCTCTTCAACTTCAAACGTCTCGAGGAAATCGCCGGCCTTGATGTCGTTCGTCGCATCGAACGTCACGCCACACTCGAGCCCTGCGCGGACCTCCGCGACGTCGTCCTTGAAGCGGCGCAGCGAATTGACCGAGCCGTTGTAGACGATGACGTCGTCGCGCGTGATGC
>JAYTAR010000125.1:0-1868 GCA_043737455.1 Sphingomonadales bacterium
ATCCAGCGATAGTTGCTAGCGGACCAGCTGCAGATATTCATGTGCGTCGGCTCAAGTAGCATCTCATCGGCGGTTGCCGGTGAGGTGTCTGCGACTTCAATCTGGGTGCGTGGTTGATGTCATCGACAAGAGCATAGGCTCGGCTATCATTATCGCCCGCGGTTAGGAGCCGAGCTTGTCCAACTCATCATTGTGGAAAGACGTTCAGGCTTTATTCGACCGGCTGATCGACGAAGACGAGCAGACGCGTTCGGTACTGCTGGCGGGTGATCCGCGCGCGCAGGTTGTCGGCGAAGTCCGCACGTTGCTGGCGGCGGCGGCGGCGCGCGGAGTCCTCGACACCGATGGCGCATTGCTCGCACATGCGCCCGCGCCTGCCGAGTACCGGTCGCTCGCTCCGGCAACCCGCATCGGCCCGTTTGTCATCGACGCGTTGATCGGTCGCGGCGGCATGGGCGAAGTCTATGCCGCGCACCGCGCCGACCCCAGCTTTACCCAGCAGGTGGCGATCAAGGTTTTACGACCCGAAGCGGCGACGAAGTCCGAGCTGTTCGACCGGGAGCGTCGTCTGCTGGCCACTCTCGAGCATCCCGCGATCGCACGTCTCATCGATGGCGGCATCACATCTGACGGCCGATCCTATATGGCGATGGAATTCGTCGACGGGCAGCCGATCGACCAATGGTGCGCTGCCAAGGCGCCGAAGCTGACGACCCGACTGACGTTATTCTGCGCCATTTGCGACGCCGTCGGCTATGCGCATGCGCGGCTCGTCATCCACCGTGATCTCAAGCCATCGAACATCCTGATCGACGGCGACGGGCGGGTGCGGCTGCTCGATTTTGGCGTCGCGCAGCTGATGGACGACACGATGGGTGCGAACGCGCCGACGCTGGCGCTCGTCACGCCCGACTATGCCGCGCCCGAGCAGCTGAGCAACGAACGGTCAACGGTCGCAACCGATATCTACGCGCTGGGCGTCATTCTCTACCAGCTGCTTGCCGGCCAACCGCCATGGGGACCGCCCGGCGCGTCGTTGCCGTCGATCGTGCGCCGCGTGCTCAACGATGATCCCGAATTGCCAAGCAAGCGCGCTGCCAAGACCGACGGCCCGGTTCCGCCGCGCCAGATCGCCGGTGACCTCGATGCGATCGTGATGAAGGCGATGCGGCGTAGTCCGGACGCGCGTTATCGCAGCGCCGCCGAACTTGGTGAGGATCTTCAGCGCCACCTCGCATTGCAGCCGGTGTCGGCGCGAAGCGGCTCGGCCCGCTACACCGCGGGCCGTTTCGTCCGGCGCTACCGATGGGCGGTGGGCGCGAGCTTTGCGGGCGTGCTTGCACTTCTCATCGGCGCGGCGGGTATCGCCTTTCAGGCGCGCGAGACGCGGATCGAGCGCGACGTGGCTCGTGCCGAGGCGCGGCGGTCGGAGTCGATCGTCCGCATGCTGACGGTGATGTTCCGCGAGACCGCAACCGCGACCGGCGAGAACGCGACCGTGAAGCAGATGCTTGACCAGACCGCCGAACGCCTCGTCGCATCGGTCGACAAAAGCGCCCGTTCGGCAACGCTGATCGCGACGTTGTTCGACCTGTATGTCAATCTCGAGGATGCCGCCGCGGCCGACGCACTGGTTGCAAAGGCGCGCGCGCGGGGTATCGGCCAGGGTGACCCGATCGCGACGGCTCAACTCGCGATGCGGCAGGCCTCGGCAGCAGCAGCGCTCGGACGAACCGAAGCCATGCTACCGTTGCTCGACACGGCCGAAGCGGCGTTCCGCACCGAACCTGCGCGCTACCGCACCGAACTTGTCGAGGTCGCCAGCAATCGGGCGCAATATCTGCGGCGCACGGGCAAGCTCGACGAGG
>JAYTAR010000126.1:0-4819 GCA_043737455.1 Sphingomonadales bacterium
ACGGCAAGCTCAGGCGATCCAAGCAGTTCGGCCAGCGTTGCGACGTCGCCACCCGACGCATCGACAGCGGCTGGTTGTCTGCTCCAGTCCTGCGAAAGCACGGGCAGTTCGACGGCAAGCTGCACGGTCGGCGCGCAGCCGTAAGTCATACTTGCCGCGAGAGTCACGGCACCAATGGGTAGGCCTCGGCGCATTACGTCGTCGCGCTAGCAGGGGCGCCTTAAGATTTCTTGATCAGCACCGCCGCTGCGCAACGATACCGATTAACCGGGCTTTCACCCTGTCCGTGTAGCGCGACCGTTCGGTTTTCGGGGTCGTCGCTGATGGCAAGCGCGCTTTTCCGCGCAGAGGTTACAGAGGCGCGCCGCCAGCGCCTGGCCGGTACCGTTGTCGCGGCAGTCCCGCCTTCGGCGCGCATATTCACGACAGTTGCGCTGGCCGTCGCTGCGATCATCGTCCTCACCCTGGTGTTCGGACGCTATGCCAGCACGGCCAATGTGCGCGGCATCGTCGCCTATGACACGGGCATCGCCCGAGTGTCGGCATCTGCACCTGGCGAAGTCACGTTAATCCACGTCGCAGCAGGAGCGCGCGTCGCTGCTGGAGAGCCGCTGATCACGTTATCGACGGCGCAGGGGCCAAGCGGCCTTTCCTCGCAGCTTGCCGAACTCGACACGCAGATTAGCGAAGTAGACCGCCAGATCGCCGTTGCAGGCCAAAGCGGATCGACAGGATCGCAGGTGATCAGACAAGAACGCGCCGGGCTGGCCGAAACCGCATCCTCGGTGGTCCGGCAAAAGTCGATCGTGGCAAGCCAGATTGAGATCACCGAAGCCATGCTTGCGCGCAGTGCCAGGCTCGCCAACGCGGGTGCCGGCAGCCAGCGACAAGTCGACGAAGCGCGCGCCTCGCTGCTGTCGCGCCGTTCGGAGGGCGAGGCGCTGACCGAACGGCTTAGCGATACGCGCAGCAAGATCGCCGCACTTGGCATTCAGCTCGGCCAGCAAGGGCTCGACGCTGTGAAGTCGCGCTCGCAGCTGTTGGCTCAGCGGGCCATGCTGGTGGCACAGCGTGCCGATGTCACGCGCGCAGACCGCATCGTCATTGCCGCCCCCGTCGCGGGCGAGGTCAGTGACATCACCACCGAAATCGGCCAGCGCATCGTGCCCGAAAAGTCACTCCTGACGATCGTGCCACGGGGCAGCGCAGTCGAAACATGGCTTTATGCGCCATCGGCGGCCATCGGATTTGCCCGGCCGGGACAGCGTGTGCGCTTGCGTTTCGATGCCTATCCCTACCAGAAATATGGCGTCGGTCGGGGAACGGTGGTGGCAATCTCGCGCGTCGCCATCGACCCGGCGAACGTCGACGCCGCCATACGACCGACCGAACCCGTGTTTCGCGTGCGCGTGCGGATCGATTCGATGGGATCGCTCAACATCGGGCGAGACGCGTTGCGCCCGGGAATGACGCTCGCTGCCGATCTGGCCATGGAGAGCCGCCCGTTGTGGGCGCTGATCGTCGGCCCTGTCCGGGGAGCACTGGGCTCATGACGATGCCTTGGCTCCGGTCGGGCATGAAACCGGTCCTCCAATCCGAGGCGGCGGAATGCGGCCTGGCTGCCGTGACGATGGTCGCCAGCCATTACGGGCATCAGGTCAATCTGTCGGGGCTGCGCCGCCGCTTTCCGACATCGATCAAGGGCGCGACACTCCCTCAGCTAATGGCGATCGCGTCCGACCTTGGCCTGGCCCCGCGGGCCGTGCGGTTGGAAATAGCCGAGCTTCAGAAGCTACAGCTTCCCGCGATCCTTCACTGGGATCTGAACCATTTCGTTGTGCTCGAGGCAGTAACGGCCAAGCAGGCGATCGTCCTCGATCCGGCGAAGGGGCGTCAATCGATCACGCATGCGCAGTTGGGTCGGCACTTCACGGGCGTAGCGCTCGAACTGAAGCCGACAACGGACTTCAAACCCGTCGTCGCAAGGCCGACGACACGCCTTTCCGACCTCTGGTCGAACATCGCGAACTTTCGCGCCGCCTTCATCCAGGTTCTGCTGCTGTCGCTGATCCTGCAGTTCACTGTGCTGCTCATTCCTTTCTACATCCAGATCGTGATCGACGACGCGATATCGCAGGGCGACACCAACCTGATGACGTTGTTGCTGATCGCCTTCGGCGTCATTTTTGCGCTCAACGGCATTACCAAGGCGTTGCGCGAGTGGGTGATGCTAACGCTGGGCCAGTCGCTGTCGTTCGATCTCGGCGGAAACGTCGTTCGCCACCTGATCCGGCTGCCGTTGCCTTATTTCGAACGTCGCCATGTCGGCGATCTGCTGTCGCGCGTAGGATCGATCCAGCCGATCCAGTCGCTGCTGGCTGACGGTCTGGTCAACAT
Organism: Sphingomonadales bacterium; assembly: GCA_043737455.1. GTDB lineage: Bacteria > Pseudomonadota > Alphaproteobacteria > Sphingomonadales > Sphingomonadaceae > Sphingomonas_O. Next base: position 2,398 of record JAYTAR010000126.1, read on the forward strand.
GGTGATCGACATCGTGCTCGTCGTGACCACGCTGGTCGTGATGACGATCGTCAGTCCGGCACTGGCAGCGGTCGTGCTTGTGTGCACGTTGGCGTTCCTAGCCATCAATCAACTGGTTTACCCGGCGATGCGCCGCCGGTCAGCCGAAGAAATCGCCGCCCGCGCCAACGAAGAAACATTCCTGATCGAAACAATTCGTGCCGTCCGCGCGGTGAAAATTCACGGGCACGAAGCTCAGCGCGAAAGCGGTTGGCGCAATCAATATGCCGAGGTTATCACCGCGTCGTACCGATCGCGCTTGTTGGGCATCGGCGTGAATCTTGCCGAAAATTTGCTGTTTGGCCTCGCATTTCTGATCTGCGTCTATCTCGGTGCGCTGCAGGTCCTCGACGGCAAGACAACGATAGGCGTGCTGCTGGCATTCCTCGCGTACCGCAGCAGCTTCGTCGCGAGCGCGACGTCTCTGGTCGATCAGATACTAAGCTGGCGACTGCTCTCGGTGCATCTCGAACGCCTTTCGGATATCGTCACTGAGCCCAAGGAGGACCTGACCGCCCACGTTCGACAGACGCTGTTACCGGGTCCGGCGATCCGGCTCGACAGCTTGAGCTTCGCTTATGAGGAGACAAGCGCTCCCATCCTCGACCGGGTCAATATCGAGATCCCGGCGGGGTCGCTCGTGGCGCTTGTCGGTCCGAGCGGAGCTGGAAAGACAACACTGATGCGCTTGGTCCTCGGCTTGCTTGTCCCGAACAGCGGACGAATCTTTATCGACGGCCAATTGCTGAATGCTGCGTCGATGTCGGCTTGGCGGGGCCGCATCGGCGCGGTCTTGCAGGATGATTGCCTGCTGACCGGCACGATCGCCGACAACATCGCCTTCTTCGACGCGGGTGCCGATCACGATCGCATCGTGCAGGCCGCGCGGCTGGCCGAAATCGATGCCGACATCGCGCGGATGCCAATGGCGTACGAGACCCTTATCGGGGATATGGGGGCGGCACTTTCATCGGGCCAGCGCCAGCGGCTTTTCCTTGCGCGCGCGCTCTACCGTGACCCCGATGTCCTGTTTTTGGACGAAGGTACCGCCAACCTAGACCCCGAAACCGAAGCGCGCATCGCGGACATGATTGCCGCGCTGCCGATGACACGCATTGTCATCGCACACCGGCCGGCACTGGTTGAACGAGCCGACTACATCTTGACGCTGGCTGACGGTAAGATCGTGGCGCGAGAGAACGCCAGTCGGAGCGCGAGTATCGTTCATACGCCGGGCGACAGGCGGTCTGAGCGCACCCGAACGATGGCTTTAGGTTGATCGTCTTCGCAGACGCTTAACGACCAAGAAGCTAGGGATCGTTCGCCGTTCTCACAGGAGTTGCCGTGGCAAACCTAATGCTCAACCCCGATCTCGACGTCGATGCGATCGCGGCGACCTATGCGAAAGTGGGTCGCGTGCGCATTCCCGGCTTCATGGTCGAGGACGGTCTGCGCGATCTTCATGCTCAGCTTGTGCGGCGCCATGACTGGCGGCAGGTCATGAACGTCGCCGATGGTATCCTCGAACTGTCGCGCGACGAACGCGCAGCAATGTCGAGCGCGGAAGCCGAAGCACTGTACGCGGCGATGCACGAGCGCGCCTGTCTGGGCTTCCAATATCGCTATGAGGGATTGCGCATCTTCGAGCCGGGGCACGACGCGACGGACGCGCTCGACGCCGTCGCCCGGCTGATGGCGGCGGCCCCGATGCTGGCCTTCCTTGAAACCGTCGTCGCACGTTCAGGGCTGAGGTTCACCGAAGGGCAGGCCACCGCTTATGCCAAGGGCGATTTCCTGACGTGCCACGACGATGAAGCGCCCGGTCGAGGACGAGTCGCCGCATTCGTTTTGGGCATGACGCCAAGCTGGCGCCCGGAATGGGGCGGACTGCTGCTGTTCCACCGCGATGACGATTCGCAGGTCACAGGGCACGTTCCACGCTTCAACACGCTCGACCTATTTTCGGTGCCTCAACGTCACAGCGTGTCGATCGTGACACCGTCGGCACCGGGTCGGCGGCTGGCTATCACAGGGTGGCTCAGTTCGGCTCCACAGCAAAATGCGGCGCTGGTTGCGGCTGACGATGCTTAATGCGCACACCGGATCGTCTTGCACCAACGCGGTTAAGCCAGTCTCTCAATGAATAAGGCAGACCCCATGTCTGTTCCGTTTCGGCACGGCCGATTTTCGCTACTTGTGAAGATTGCTTTGCCAAGTCTAGCTGATCGGGTTGTCAGAATCGGGATGCAACCGCCGACCGGTAAGCAGCAGAAACATGGGAGACTATCGATGCGTGATCTTGACTGGAACGAACTGAAGTATGTCAGCGGTGCTGGTTCGTCGCCGACACCGCCATCGTGCGAGTGCCCGTCGAAGGCCAAGA
>JAYTAR010000127.1:0-1866 GCA_043737455.1 Sphingomonadales bacterium
GGTGACGTGGACGATCGCGACCGGGCCGTGCTCGACCGTCGCCAGGCCGACATCGGCGACGATGAACAGCTCGGCCAGTTCTTCGCTCGTCAGCAGCGGTCGGTCGCGGACATCGGCGATGCCAAGCGTCACCATCGCCTCAAGGCTCGATCCCAGCGCCTTTTCGCGGCGCAGCGGCTCGATCTCGGTCGAAACCAGCACGCGAAGCCCGCGCAAGCTCGCCCAGCGTTCGCCGAGCGCCACGTCTTCCCAGTCGCTGATCTCAGGCCATTCGAGCAGGTGCACGCTCGCCGCGTCGGGGTAGCGTGTGGCCCATACTTCTTCGCTCGTGAAGACAAGCACCGGCGCCGCCCAGCGCACCAGCGCGTGAAACAAAGTGTCGAGGACGGTGCGATACGCGCGACGCTTGGGGTCTTCGCGCGCGTCGCAATAAAGACTGTCCTTGCGGATATCGAAGAAGAAGGCGGACAGGTCGTTGTTCGCAAAGTCGGTTAGCAAGCGGACGTAAGTGTTGAAGTCATAGTCCGCGACCGCCTGTCGCAATTTGGCATCAATCTCGGCGAGCAGATGCAGCACATAGCGCTCAAGCTCGGGCATCGCGTCCACGTCGGTGACGCACTCATATTCGCTGAATCCCTCGAGCGCGCCGAGCAAATAGCGGAACGTATTGCGCAGCTTGCGATATTGGTCGGCGACGCCGCTCAGGATTTCCTTCCCGATGCGGTGGTCCTCGGTGAAGTCGACCGACAGCGCCCACAGCCGGATGATGTCGGCGCCGAACTCTTCCATCACCTTCAACGGATCGATGGTGTTGCCGAGCGACTTCGACATCTTGCGCCCGTCGCTCGCCATCGTGAAGCCGTGCGTGAGCACCGCGTCGTACGGCGCGCGCCCCCGCGTGCCGCACGACTGCAGCAGCGACGACTGGAACCAGCCGCGATGCTGGTCCGACCCCTCGAGATAAAGGTCGGCAGGCCAGCGGAGCTCAGGCCATTTGCCAGATTCCAGTACAAACGCGTGCGTGCAACCCGAATCGAACCACACGTCGAGGATGTCGGTCTGCCGCTCGTAATCTGCCGGATCGCGCTCCGTGCCCAGGAAGTGCGCGGCATTGGCATCGGTCCAGGCGTCGACGCCGTGCTCGCGAAACGCGGCGACGATGCGTGCGTTGACGCCCGCGTCGACCAGATACTGGCCCGTCCGGCGCTCGACGAACAATGCGATCGGCACGCCCCACGCGCGCTGCCGACTGATCACCCAGTCGGGCCGCCCCGCGACCATCGCCCCAATCCGGTTGCGCCCCTTTTCAGGGATAAAGCGCACGCGGTCGATCTGGGCGAGGGCGGTCTCGCGCAGCGTCGGTCCCTCGCCCCCTTCAGGGGGAGAGGGACCGGCGCGGAGCGCCAGGGAGAGGGGGGAGTCGAGGTTCGGAGAGACTCCCCCCTCTCCCTCGCTCACTGCGCTCGCATATCCCTCTCCCCCTAAAGGGGGCGAGGGAAGCGGCGCATCCACCCCGATGAACCACTGCGGCGTCGCCCGAAAAATCAGCTTCGCCTTCGACCGCCAGCTGTGCGGGTAGCTGTGTTTGTAATCCGCCGTCACCGCCAGCAGCGCGCCCGCGTCGTGCAAACCCTCACAGATCGGCCCGCCGGGCGCGTTGAACTTGGCGTTGATGACGCTCCCCTGTCCGCCGAGCCAAGCCCAGTCGGCACGGTACTTCCCGTCGCCTTCGACCGCGAACACCGGGTCGATGCCGTTCACCTTACACAGCTCGAAATCGTCCTCGCCGTGGTCTGGCGCCATATGGACGAGGCCGGTGCCCTGCTCGGTCGTGACGAAGTCGCCGGGGAGGAACGGGCGGGGCTT
>JAYTAR010000128.1:0-1863 GCA_043737455.1 Sphingomonadales bacterium
ACGCCCGAGCTGTCGACGACTGGTGGCACGTCGGACGCGCGTTTCCTGGTCGCGCTGTGCCCGGTCGTCGAATTCGGGCTGTGCAACGCCACGATGCACAAGCTCGACGAGGCGGTGGCGATCACCGATCTCAGGGTGCTCGCGGATATCTACGAGGGTGTCCTGCGGCGGGTCTACGCCTGAAGCCTGACGTCGAGCGTCGATCCTGCCCAGCGTCGGTACTCCACCTCGCTCATCGGCGGCGCAAAGACATAGCCCTGCACTGCGTCGCACCCCATCACGCGCAGCACATCGAGCTGCGCCTGCGTTTCGACTCCTTCGGCGACTGCAGTCGCGCCCAGCGCATGGACGAGCGCGATCACTGCTTGCAGGATTTCACGCGCGACGGCGTCGTGCTCGATCCCCGCGATCAGGCACGAGTCGAGCTTGATCTGATCCACGGGCACGGTGCGAAGCTGGGCGAGGCTCGACGTTCCCGCGCCGAAATCGTCGATGACGATTCGTGCACCGTCGCGGCGGAGGCCGGCGAGCTGTTCGAGCACCATCGGTCCGCTCTGCATCAGCACCGCCTCGCCGATCTCGAAGTCGATGTACCCCAGCGAAGCCTGGTTACGCGCGAGCGCACCGCGCAGGCGCGTGAAAAATTCGGGACGCGCGATCTGGCGCGGGCTGAGGTTCACCGCAAGCCGCGGCGCGAGCGCATCGGTCGGCCAGTCGGCGATCCGTACGGCAAGCCAGTCGATCGCCCAGTCGCCGATCTCGATGATCAGCCCCGAATCCTCGGCACAGCCCAAGAATTCACGCGGCAGACGCAGTCCGTCGATCGGGTGGTTCCACCGCAGCAGCCCTTCGGCAACAGCCACCACATTGTCGTGCAGCCGGACCTGCGGTTGATAGACCATCATGAACTCGTCGCGTTCGATCGCGACCCGCAACTGCGTCTCGAGCCGTGAGCGGTCCTCGAGCCGCTCGGACAGTTCGTCGACGTAGAATTGGAACTGCCCGCGTCCGCTCGCCTTGGCATGGTACATCGCGACGTCGGCGGCGCGCATCAGCGAAGCGAGCGTGCAGCCATGATCGGGGCGCATCGCCACCCCGACCGACGCGCCGATGACGACATTTTGCCCCGCAAGCTCGAACGGCCGCGCGATTGCGCTCACGATCGCATTGGCAAGGCGCTCGGCGTCGTCGCGGTCGGCCACATGCGGGAACAACATGGTGAACTCATCGCCGGCCAGACGCCCGACGAGCGCTTCTTCGGCTGCGCCGTGGTGGCGAACGGTTTCGGCCGCGACGATTGCGCGCAAGCGGTTGGCGACCTTGTTCAATAGCTGGTCGCCCTGCGCATGGCCGAGCGAGTCGTTCACGTCCTTGAAATTATCGAGATCGATGAACGCGAGCGCAGCGAAAGCGCCGTCGGGAAGATCGCGCAGCGTGCGTTCGGCTTCGCGCCGAAAGAACGTTCGGTTGGCGAGCGACGTCACCGGGTCGAACATGGCGATGCGGTGCGCGCTTTCGAGGTTCGCCTTCACCTGCGCGAACATGGCGTCCATCGCGCCCGAAAGCTCGGGCAATGCCGCGTGCACCTCCCTTGGGGTCGGCGCGACAAGATCACCTTCGGCGGCCGCCACGATCCGTGCCGAGGCAACGTCGATCGCGACTGCCAGTCCCGACAGCGCCCTTTCGGCTGCCGCCCAGCTCATAATCCCACAGATCAGCGCGACGACGAGCGCGCGCGTGACGATGGCGGTGTCGGGAACGGTGTCGGCCGCCGCGAGCAGCGCGAGAATGAACGTGATCGCCCCGGTTGAAAAGGCGAACGCGATCGCGCGCGATTTGAGCGTGACGCCTTCCATGCCCCGA
>JAYTAR010000129.1:0-1862 GCA_043737455.1 Sphingomonadales bacterium
TCGCTTCCCCCCGAAAGCGTCGTCTTCGAGATAGCCAGCCACGTCGCCGCGCTTGCCCCACCGGAGCGCCGCGCTAAAGCCTGAGCCATGACCGGCCAATCCTATTACATCACGACCGCGATCAGCTATCCCAACGCCCGTCCACATATCGGTCATGCTTATGAAGCGATCGCCGCCGACGCGATCGCACGCTTCCACCGCCTTGCGGGCCGCAACGTCCGTTTGCAGACCGGCACCGACGAACATGGATTGAAGATGGCGCAGGCCGCGCGCGACCAGGGTCGCGACACCCGCGATTATGCCGATGAAATGTCCGATCATTTCAAGCTGATGTGCGATGTCTTGAATGTTTCATATGATCGTTTCGTTCGTACGACCGAGCCGCAGCATCACCGTGCAAGTCAGGCAATCTGGCGCGCGATGGAAGCGAGCGGTGACTTGTACCTTGGGCGTTACGAAGGATGGTATTCGATCCGCGACGAGGCGTTTTACGACAGCGGCGAATTGACCGACGTCGAGGGGAGCAAAGTGTCGCCGCAGGGCACGCCGGTCGAATGGACCGTCGAGGAAAGCTGGTTCTTTCGGCTGTCGAAGTATCAGCAACCGCTACTCGATTATTTCGACGCGCATCCCGACTTCATCCGTCCCGAAAGCCGCCGCAACGAAATCGTGAACTTCGTGCGCGGCGGGCTCAGCGACCTGTCGGTTTCGCGAACCAGTTTCGACTGGGGCGTAAAGGTGCCGGGTAGCGATGGCCATGTCATGTACGTCTGGGTCGACGCGCTGACCTGCTATCTGTCGGGGATCGGCTATCCTGACCAAAGCGGCGATTTCGCGACGTTCTGGCCCGCCGACCTTCACCTGATCGGCAAGGATATCGTCCGGTTCCATACCGTCTACTGGCCCGCATTTCTGATGTCGGCTGGTATCGCATTGCCGAAAGCGGTCTTCGGTCACGGTTTCGTGCTTGCGCGCGACGGATCGAAGATGTCGAAGTCGGCCGGGAATTCAGCTGATCCGCTGATCCTCGCCAACCGTTACGGCGTCGATGCGCTACGCTACTTCCTGCTGCGCGAAATCAGCTTTGGGCAGGATGGGAGTTGGAGCGAGGAAGCGATCGTAACGCGTTGTAATGCTGAACTTTCCAACAGCTTTGGCAATCTTGCACAGCGTGTGCTCGCGTTCATTGCGAAGAATGTCACCGAAGCTTTGCCCGGTCTCAAGGCTGCTGCAGCTGAGGATCGCCATTTGGTCGAGACGGTGGCGTCAACGTGCGCCGAGCAAGTGCTTCCTGAATTTGCCGCACTGAATTTTGCACGCGGGCTCGATGCGTGGATGACTGCCGCGTTCGCCTGTAACCAGTATGTCGACGCACAGGCGCCATGGGCGCTGAAGAAAACCGATCCGCAGCGGATGTTGGTCGTTCTCGCCACGCTGGTCGCCAGCATCAGGGTCCTTGCCATCACCATACAGCCGATCGTCCCGGTCGGTGCGGCGGCAATTCTCGATCAGCTTGGTATCGCGCCGGGCGATCGCAGCTTTGCCGCGCTCGACGACGTGACCTGGTCGACGCGGCTCGTCGAGCGGCCGCCGCCGAGTGGCGTTTTCCCCCGACTCGAAATTGCGGGGGCCTGATGTTCGTCGATTCGCATTGCCATCTGAATTATAAGGGGATCGTCGAGGACCAGCCGGGCGTCCTTGCGCGGGCGCGCGCAGCCGGGGTGACGATGATGCTCAACATCTCGACGAGTGAGAGCGAGTGGGACGCGGTAGTCGGCGTCGCCGAGCGCGAGCCCGACGTGTGGGCGTCGATCGGCATCCATCCGCACGAGGCCGACACGCACCCTGAAGTCGACACCACC
>JAYTAR010000130.1:0-1862 GCA_043737455.1 Sphingomonadales bacterium
GCCGACGCGCCGTACCCTTGGCGATCACATGGCGATCGATGCCGCAACGCGCCAAAGCCTCGAGCTGACGTGCGCGAGTGGCGGTGGGCGCAAGGGCAGTCTGCTCGACTGCATCGACCGCACCGTCACGGGCGCCGGGGCTCGGCTGCTCGCAACCGATCTGTCGGCGCCGCTGATGAACCGTGCGTCGATAGCGGCGCGGCTTGATATGGTCGCGTACTGGGTTCGCGAGGGCGGCGCGCGTGAGGCATTGCGCGCGACGCTGCGCAGCCTGCCCGACGTATCGCGCGCGCTCGCCAGGCTGTCGGCAGGCCGTGGGGGACCCCGCGATCTGGGGCAACTGCGCGACGGATTGACGCGCGCCTGGGACTTGAACGCGGAACTGGCGGCGCTTTCCGACCCGCCGCACCTGCTCGCTGAACTCTTGCCCGCGCTTGCCGGGCACGGTGCCTTGATCGATCTGTTGACGCGTGCGCTGGTCGCCGAACCGCCCACTGAGGCAAGCACGGGCGGCGCGATCGCGCCCGGCTATGACGCTGCGCTCGACGCGCTGCGCGACGCCGGCGGAAGCGGGCGACGCGAGATCGCCATGCTGGAAGCGCGCTACCGTGCCGCGACCGGCATCGGCGCTCTCAAGATTCGGCATAATGGTGTCCTCGGCTATCACGTCGAAGTACCTGCCCGCTTCGCCGACCCGCTGATGGCACCGGGTTCGCCGTTCACGCACCGCCAGACGCTCGCTGGCGTCGTCCGCTTCAACGCGCCCGACCTGCACGAGGTCGCGTTGCGCGTGACGCAATCGGGCGCGCATGCGCTCGCCGCAGAGGCCGCGCACCTCGAGGAGCTGACTTCGGCCGCCATCGCTGCTGCCCGTGCGATCGCGGCAACCGCCGATGCGCTGGCACGGCTCGACGTCGGCACAGCGAACGCGCAGGCGGCGATCGACGGCGACTGGTGCCGCCCGGCGCTCGCCGAGCACGCATGCTTCGACGTATCGGGTGGCCGCCATCCGGTGGTCGAGGCGGCGGCGCGGCGCGGCGGCGGGCGGTTTATAGCGAATGACTGTGTGCTCGATGCGGACACGCCCGGCGGCGACCGGCTGTGGCTGGTGACCGGCCCGAACATGGGCGGTAAATCGACCTTCCTGCGCCAGAACGCGCTGATCGCGGTGATGGCACAGGCGGGCTGCTTCGTGCCCGCCAAAGCGGCGACGCTTGGCGTCGTCGACCGGCTGTTCAGTCGCGTCGGCGCATCGGACAATCTTGCGCGCGGGCGATCGACCTTCATGGTCGAAATGGTCGAGACGGCAGCAATTCTGAGCGCGGCGACGACGCGCAGCTTCGTCATCCTCGACGAGGTCGGTCGTGGCACCTCGACTTATGACGGCCTTGCCATCGCATGGGCAGTGGTCGAGGCGGTGCACGCGGTCAACGCCTGCCGCTGCCTGTTCGCGACACATTATCACGAGCTGACGCGGCTGGCCGAAACGCTTCCCGCGCTCTCGCTTCATCATGTCCGCGCGCGCGAGCACAAGGGAAAGCTGGTACTGCTGCACGAGGTGGCGAACGGTCCCGCCGATCGCAGCTATGGCATCGCGGTCGCGCGGCTAGCCGGAATGCCACCTGCGGTACTCGCGCGTGCCAAGACGGTCCTCGCCAAGCTCGAGGCTGGGCGTGCAGCCACTGGCGGGCTTGCCGCAGGGCTCGACGACCTGCCGCTGTTCGCGGCCATGGTCGCGGAGCCGCCGCGCGATCCACTGCGCGACGCGCTGGCCGAGGTCGATCCTGACATGCTCTCGCCCAAGGACGCGCTGACCGCGCTCTATCGGTTGAAGGCGATCGATCAGCCGTGCTAACGTGCCG
>JAYTAR010000131.1:0-11660 GCA_043737455.1 Sphingomonadales bacterium
CGCGACCGAGACCCTGGCCTCGTTCCTTTCCAACGATTTCTGCGACGGCATTGCCGACAGCGCGCTGCGCTTGCTCGCGGCGGGGCTTCCGGCGGTGAAGGCCGACCCGACTGACCTTGATGCGCGGCTGAAATGCCAGATCGGCGCCTGGCAATCGATGATCCCGATCATTGCCGGCGTTCCGATGGGCGCCAGCCACGCCATCGGCCACGTGCTCGGCGGCACCTGCGACGTGCCGCACGGCCATACCAGCTGCGTCATGTCACCGTTCGTTCAGGCCTGGAACTTGCCGGTCAATGCGCACCGCCAGAAGCGGATCAGCGCCTGCTTGGGCTCGCCCGGCGAGTCGGCGTCGGTGCTGCTCGACCGGCTAATCCGGGGCCTCGGCATGCCGCGCTCACTGCGTGCCGTCGGCGTTTCGGAGAACCAGCTGCCGCTGATCGCCGAGTATACGCTGGAGGATATCTGGGGCCGCACCAATCCGCGCCAGATCACAGGTGCGGCCGATGTCATGGCGATCCTGCAGTCGGCAATGGACTGACACGGCGGCGGACCCTATGCCCTATGGGATGACCACCCCCCCGCCGTCGCGGAAGCGGACGCAGCTGAAGAACGAAGTCGCGGCCTACAAGCGCCGGCGCATTGTAGAGGAAGCAAGTCACCTGTTTTTCGCCCATGGCTATGAGGCGACGACCCTCGACGCCGTTGCCGAGCAACTGCACGTCACCAAGCCATTCATCTACTCCTACTATCGCAACAAGGGCGAGCTGCTCTCTGAGATCTGCCAGATGGGCATCCAGCTGTCGCTAACCTCGCTGGAGGACGCGTTGGCAATCGACGGATCGGCGACCGAAAAGCTGAAGATGGTAGTGGAGCGGACCGCGCGCATCATCATCGAGAACCAGAAATACATTAGCGTCTACCTACGCGAGGAGAAGAGCCTCGATCCTGACGATGCGCGCCGTATCCGCGAGCTGCGCCACCGCTTCGACCAGAAATTGAGCGAACTGCTCGAAACCGGGCGCAAGAGCGGGGACTTCGAGTTCGAGGACTCATCTCGCACCGCGATCTGGATCAGCGGCCTGCTGAGCTGGATCGCCAACTGGTATCACGAGGGCGGCCGCTGGTCGGCGACAGAAGTTGTCATGGATGCGATAAGCGTCAGCATGCGCATCGTCGCGAAGCGACCGAAAGCAAACTGACGCCATTCGTATCGATTGCATCCCGGCGGTCCGACCGGTAGTTTCATCTACGACAAGTAGATAAATCTACGGATAGGAATAAGGATGGTCGCGAGCACCGGTTCCGGACATGTCGACCCGCGCGTGCCGCCGCGCGACGTGTGCGTCCTGCGATACCTGCTCGACCGCTGGGCGGCCGAGCGTCCAAGTCAAGATTATGTCCTGTTCGAAAACGGCGACCGCTGGACCTACGGCGAGCTGCGGCAGCACGTGGTCGGCGCCGCTGCTGGCCTGCAGTCGCTCGGCGTTCAGCAGGGTGACCATGTCGCAGTGTGGCTGCCGAACGGGCGAGAAGGGCTGCTCGTCTTCTACGCGATCAACTATCTCGGCGCCGTCTTCGTGCCGTTCAACACCGCTTATCGCGGCAATCTGCTCGAGCACGTGCTTGCCAACTCCGACGCGCGGATTCTCGTCGCGCATGGCGGCTTGGCCGAACGCCTGGCGGGGGTCGACACCGCGCGTGTCCATACGGTCGTCCTGGTCGGCGAGGGCCCGGTACCGGCGCGTTTCCGCACCGTGCGCTACGCCGACCTTGCCGGGGACCCTGCCGACCTGCAGCCGCTCGAGCGACCGATCGAGCCTTGGGACAATCAGGCAATCATTTACACCTCCGGCACTACGGGCCCGTCCAAGGGGGTGCTGTCGTCCTACCTGCATCTCTATACCAATGCCGGCCCCGACAGCTGGCATTTCGTCCATGGTGGCGACCGCTTCTTAGTCAACATGCCAATCTTTCACATCGGCGGCATGGGCCTGCCGTTCGTTATGCTAGCGCGCGGCGGCTCGATCGCGCTGATGGAGAATTACTCGACTGAGCGCTTCTGGGACTTTGTCCGTGCCACCGAGTGCACGGCGATGTTCCTGTTGGGCGTCATGGCGACCTTCCTGATGAAGGCCGAACCGAATCCGCGCGACCGCGAGCATCGCCTGCGCCTAGCTTTTATGGTGCCGCTGACCGAGATCGCGCCAGCATTCCACGAACGCTTCGGCATCGACATCTACACGATCTTCAACATGACCGAGGTGTCGTCGCCGATCGTCTCAGGCCCCAATCCAGTACGCCCGGGCACGTGCGGCACCGTCCGGCCCGGTGCCGAGGTCCGGCTGGTCGATCGCAACGACTGCGAGGTTCCCGTGGGCACTGTCGGCGAAATGATCGTCCGCACTGACCGGCCTTGGGCGATGAACAGCGGCTATTACAAGAACCCGGAGGCGACCGCGGAGGCATGGCGCAACGGCTGGTTCCACACCGGCGACGCCTTCCGGCGCGACGACGAGGGTAATTTCTACTTCGTCGACCGGGTCAAGGACGCGATCCGCCGGCGCGGCGAGAATATCTCCAGCTTCGAGGTCGAGAGCGAAATCGTCGCGCATCCCGACGTGCGGGAGGCCGCAGTGATCGGCGTGCCGAGCGAGTATTCGGAGGACGAGGTGATGGCGGTGATCGCCTGCGTCGCGGGCCGCGAAGTTGACTGCGCCGCGCTGATCGCCTTCCTGTCGGAGCGCATGAGCTATTTCATGATCCCGCGTTACGTAAGGATCATGACCGAGCTGCCAAAAACCGCATCCGCCAAGGTGCAAAAGGCCGAGCTGCGCACCGCTGGCATCACTCATGACACCTGGGACCGCGAGGCGGCGGGCATCCGCCTGAAGCGCGAGCGGCTGTAGCTACCAGCGAACGGGTAGTGTGCTCATGCCGCGGAACAGCAGCCCGGACTCGCGCCATGCTGGCTGGGTGACCGCAACGACGAGGCCGGGCAGCCGCCGCGCCAGTGTCTCAAACGCAATCTCGCCCTCCAGGCGCGCAAGCTGCGCGCCGACGCAGAAATGGATGCCGCCGCCGAAGGACAGGTGCCGTGCGGCGTCGGCGCGGCCGATGTCGAAGCGGTCGGGATCGGTGAAGATCTGCGGGTCGCGGTTGCCAGCACCGAGCAGGCACAGCACGCGCTGGCCAGCGGCGACCGGCACGCCGCCAACGTCGGCATCGACAAGCGCGGTACGATAGGTGGCGATCAACGAGCTCTCGTGACGTAACACCTCGTCGCTGGCATGACGGGCCAGCGTCGGGTCGGCGACCAGCTTCGCCCACTCCCCCGGGTTGCGGCCGAAGTGGAGCAGCCCGTTTCCGATCATGTGCGCGGTGGTCTCGAAACCCGCCCCGAATAGCCCGATGGCGACGGTCACCATCTCGCTGTCGGTCAGTGACGAGTTGCCTTCGCGCGCATTGACCAAGTCAGTCGCAAGGTCGTCCCGCGGATGGGCGCGACGGCGCGCGAATACACCGGCGAAGAAATCCTCCATGAACGCCATCTGCCGGTCAGCCTGGGCGAGAACTTCTGGCGGCAACGCCTCCATGCCGAATACCAGGAAAGCCTCGGCGATTGCCTGGTTCAGCTGCTCGAGCACCGGCTGCGGCGCTTCCTCATCGTCGAGGCCGAGCATGTCGCACATAACACGGGTCGGCAGGCGGTACGCGAAGTCGTAAATAGCATCCATGCGGCCAAGCGGGCCGAGTTCGTCGATCAGACCGTCGGTGATCTCCTGGATGCGCGGCCGCATCGCGGCGACGCGGCGGGCGGTCAGCGCTTGGGTGACGAGACCACGCAGCCTGGTGTGGCGGGGTGGGTCCTGAAAGACGAAGATCTCCGACAGCCAGCGGTAGGAAGCATGCGCCAGCGGGTCGAAGTCAGGTCCGTAGAACAGCTGGATGTTGCGGACGAAGTCGCCCTGGCCGAAGCGCTCCCGGTCCATGATTGTGGCGCGGAGGTCTTCGTAGCGGGTCGCGACCCAATAGCCGTGGTCGGACCAGTGCACTGGATCGCTGGTACGGAGGCGGGCGAAGATCGGGTAGGGGTCGCGCAGCAGTGCCGGGTCGGTCGGATCGAACGAGTAGCGGGCCCGCTGGGTCGCCATGGTCGTGGCCTTTCGCGCTAGAACGAGACTCCGACAGTGGCGCCGTAGGTGCGCGGCGGTGCCAGCGAACCGACGCGGACGCTGTTGTACAGCGGCGCGGTAATAATGTTGTTTGTGATGATGAACTTGTCGGTCAGATTGCGCCCCCAAAGGTCGACCGACCAGCGTTCGTCCGCGCTGGTGAACTTGATGCCCGCGTTGACGGTGGCATAGGGTGCCTGGGTCGCATCGGCGTTGTTGAACTCAGTGAAGTAAACTCGGCCCTGCCAGTTGACGTCGCCGCGCAGATTAAGCCTGCCGGTGTCACCGAGCGGGATGTCGTAGTTAGCCCCGAAGCGGAAAGTGAATTCCGGCGCGTTGGACAGTCGGTTGCCCTTCAGATTGACTAGCGCGAAGCCCTGCCTGTAGTCCCCGGTCGTGAAGTCGGTGTATTTCGCGTTAAGGTATGTCGCAAACATTTCGAACGTCAGGTTGCGGGTTGGCCGGCCGCGCAGCTCGAACTCGATCCCGTAATTGCGGGCGGATGCAGCGTTTACCGTGGTGACCACGCTGTCGGCCCCGACGAAACCGACCTGGAGGTCGGTATAGTCGATGTAGAATGCGGCAAGGCTACCCGCGAGGCGGTTGTCGAATGCCGACGACTTGATGCCGGCTTCATAGCCCCAAGCGTATTCCGGGTTGATGACGTCGTTCTGCGAGCCAACATTGATGACGCCGGATTTGAAGCCGCGGGTAACGGTCGCATACAGCAGCGTTTGGTCACTGAGCTGGTAGTTGACACCGAACGTCGGAGTTACCGCCCGCCAGCCTTTGGCCTTATCAGTCGGAACGTTTCCAAGGAACTGGAAGCTGCCGACGCCCTTGCGCTTTTCATAGCTGTAGCGGGCACCCGCGGTCAGGTTGAGGCGGTCAGTGACATGGTAGGTGCCCTGGGCATAAACGCCATAGGCGTTGATCCGGACGGTGCCGATCTGCAGATAGTTCTGGTTGTTGAATGTATCGGCAGGCAAGCCGAACAGCAGGCCGAGATTGATTAGCGGTACCTGGACGCTGCCGAACAATTTCTCGTTAAAATAGGTGACGCCCGCCAAGAGATCGAGTTTTTCACTCTTGTAGGTGCTGATAAACTCTTGGCTAAATGTTTTGCTACGTTCGTCATAGTTGTTTTGCCCAAACATCCAGACGTTCGAAGCATCCAGGTCGTCGCGATTAAACCGCTTAAATTTATGATAGGATGTGATGGATTTTAAGTTCCAGTCGCCGAAATTCCAGTCGATCGTTCCCGTAACGCTAGTGCCTTTGCGGCGGTTTACGGCTTCTTGATCGGAGTAGACGTTCCGCAGGTTGGGCTTTTTCCCCAGCTTTGCGGCGCGTGTAATGATCGTTTCGCCGCCTAGGATCGAGCCCAATGCATTCTCGGGCGCTACCGTGGGACCGAAATAATGAAATGCGTAGTTGTTATCGTCCTCTTTAAAACGCTCAGCATAGACCAGTAACTCAAGATCGTCGACTGGCTTGAATAGGACGCTGCCGCGAATCGCATAGGCGTCGCGGTCATCGACATCCTCCCCGGTGAACTCGTTTACGCCGTAGCCGTCGCGCTTATCGTACTTGCCTGCGACCCGGACCATAAGCTTGTCGGTAACTAGCGGTCCACCGACCGCGCCCTCCAGCGTCAGCGCGTCGTAGTTGCCGTAGGTTGCGCGCGCATAGCCACTGAGTTCCTCGGTCGGGCGCTTGGTGATCAGGTTGATCGCGCCCGCCGTTGCGCCACGGCCGTATAGCGTGCCCTGCGGCCCACGCAGCACCTCAACCCGGTCGATGTCGTAGAAGCCTGACAACTGCGCAGCCGGCCGGGCGATCAGCGCACCGTCCTGCAGGAAGGCGACGGCCCCATCCGCACCCAGGTCGATGCTGGTCAGGCCGATGCCGCGAATGAAGGTGCGGTTGACGCCGAACTGGTCGCCGACCGACAGGTTGGGCACCGCACTCGCCAGCGAGCCGATGTCCTTTATGCCGCCGGCACCGATCGCATCGGCCGAGATCGCAGTCACCGACGCGCCAATCTTCGACAGCGATTCAGAACTGCGGGTCGCTGTGACCACGATGTCGGCGACGGTCGCATCGGACAGCGTTGAGGCCGAGGGCGTGGCGGCGTTGGGGGTTGCAGGGGACTTCTCCTGCGCTGTGGCTGGGGCGGCGACCAGCGACACGGTGCCCGCCAGGGCTGCCGCGCGAACCATCGATCCAATCATAGAGCCTGCCCCAAAACTCGGTGACATGTTTATCTACCGTCGCGTAGGTATGACTAAACTACGGGAAGATGCAATACAACATCAACCGTCTCATTTGTGACGATCTGGACGGCGCACCGCAGCAAAAAAGTTTTGCCGCTTCGCCGCGTCGGCGGAGTTGGGTTGACCTGTCTTGAAAACTACCCATTAGTAGATCGGATATAGGCGTGGTCGGCGAGCGGAAAGATGTTCATAGCGAGCGACGAGTTCATGGTCGGACACGTGCGGATACGGCGTGTAGAGGAATGGGCAGGCAGCTTCCTGACGCCACAGCTGTTGTTCGCAGGGTTCGACGCGTCGGCCTATGCGGCGACCCGCGACGCCATCGCGCCGGATTATCTCGATCATGCCACGGATGCGATCCAGGCGCGGATCCAGAGCTGGGTTGTCGACACCGGAGACACGGTCGTGTTGTTCGACACCGGCTGCGGCAATCACAAGGTGCGTCCGGGCATTCCGGTGTTCGACAACCTCGACACCGACTTCATCGCCCGGCTGGCGGCGGCGGGCTATTCGCCGGAGGAGATCGACCTGGTTGTCTGCTCTCATCTGCACGTTGACCATGTCGGCTGGAATACGCGGCTGGACGGCAAAGCCTGGGTGCCGACCTTTCCGAATGCCCGTTACATCTTCCCCGAACCCGACGTCGAATTCTGGGACCCGCGCAACCGTGACAGTTACCCCGACATGGTCGGCGAGGCGGTGAACTCCGGCTTTTTCGAGGACAGCGTGCGACCGATCATCGACCGCGGCCTGGCGCAGATCGTCAGCGGCACGGTCGAGATCGCCGATGGCATCCGGCTCGACCCGAACCCCGGGCACACGCCGGGCTGCCAGACCATGACGGTCAGCAGCGGCGGCACTGCGGCGATGTTCGTCGGCGACGTGCTGCACCACCCGTTGCAGATCCTGAACCCGCAGTGGAACAGCATCTTCTGCGAGGATGCCACGCAGGCGCGCGCCGCCCGCCGCCGCGTGCTCGCCCGCGCCGCCGATGAAGAGGCGATCCTGGTGCCGGCGCATTTCGCCGGCGACCACGTGGTCCGCATCGCGCGGCAGGGCGACGGCTTCCGCCAGCTGCCGGCGTTCGCCTGATGACCGTGGATCTTACCGACACCGCGACGCCCGACCTGGCCACGCTCGCCGCCGATCCGGAGCGGCTGCGGACCGGCCTCGACGAGGCCGATCCGGCAACGCTGCTGCTCGTGCTTGTCCAGTTGACCGGCGACCGCAGCTGGCTGGAACGCGCCCGCCCGCACATCGCCGGACCGATGAGCTATCACGAGACCATGCCCGACAACCTGCGCACCGATATCCGCGCCGCACTGTTCGACGTGCTGCTCGACTTCGCGCGCAGCGACCGGCCGCTGCCGCCGATGCCCGACGGCGACCAGCTGGTCGACATGCTGAGCACCGCCGCCGGCGAGACGGTCAGCGAGGACTATGTCGCGATGATGAGCGAGGACCTCGGCGCGCTCGCCGACGATGTCCGCGGCATGGTCTGGCGCAACAAGCCGGCGCAGGCCGTGCTCGATGCCTTTCACGTCGTCATCGTCGGCGCCGGCATGTCGGGCATGTGCGCCGCGATCCGGCTGCAGCAGGCCGGCATCCCCTTCACGATGATCGAGAAGAACCACACGGTCAGCGGCACGTGGTTCGAGAACAGCTACCCCGGCTGCGGCGTCGATACGCCCAACCACTTCTATTCCTACTCGTTCGAGCCGAACCACGAATGGTCGCACTTCTATGCCAAGCGCGCCGAGCTGTGGCAGTATTTCGAGACGGTCGCCGACAAGCACGACCTGCGCCGCCATACGCAGTTCGGCACCGAGGTGACTGGCTGTGACTTCCACGACGCAACGCAATTATGGACAGTTGCGATGCGCCGCGCCGACGGCAGCATCGGCACGCTGACCGCCAACGCCGTGATGTCGGCGGTCGGCATCCTGAGCCGCCCCAAGCTGCCCGACATCCCTGGCCGCAACAGCTTCGCCGGGCCGGCGATCCACACCGGCGCATGGGACAATGATTTCGACTGGCGCGGCAAGCGTATCGCGATGATCGGCACCGGCGCGTCGGGTCACCAGGTTGGCCCGACCATTGCCCCCGATGTCGAGCGGTTGATGATCTTCCAGCGCTCACCGCACTGGGTGGTGCCGAACCCGAACTATTTCGGCGAGGTCGCCGACGGCAAGAAATGGGCGCTGGCCAACATCCCGTACTATGCGCGCTGGTACCGGTTCCAGCTGTTCTGGGGCTTTGCCGATGGCCTGCACTCGTCGCTGAAGCTTGACCCCGAGTGGGAGAACCCGGCGCGCTCGATCAACCAGAAGAACGAGCGCCACCGCGTGTTCATGGAGCGTCACATACGCGCGGAGCTAGGTGCCGACTCGCCGCTGCTGGAAAAGGTGATTCCGTCTTACCCGCCGTACGGAAAGCGCATTCTGATCGACAACGACTGGTTCAAGATGCTCAAGCAGCCGAACATCGACCTGATCGTCGACGGCATCGAGCGGATCGTGCCCGAGGGTATCGTAACCAGCGACGGTAACACTTGGAAAGCCGACGCGATTATCTATGCGACGGGTTTTCAGGCTAGCAAGATGTTGCTGCCGATGACGGTGCGCGGTAGCGGTGGGCGCAGCATCCACGACGTCTGGAAGCCCGATGACGCCACGGCTTACCTCGGCACCACTGTCCCCGGCTTCCCGAACCTGTTCCTGCTGCTCGGCCCGAACACCGGCCTGGCGCACGGCGGCAACGTCATCTTCATCGCCGAATGCCAGGTCCGCTATATTATGATGGCGCTGCGTGAGCTCTTGGAGAAGGGCAAGCATAGCCTCGACGTAAAGCCCGAGGTGCACGACGCCTATAATGCCGAGGTCGACCGACTGCACGCTGGCATGGTGTGGACCCATCCGGGGCTGACCAACTGGTACCGTAACCCCGCGGGCCGGGTATTCGCGATCCTGCCCTACCGGCTGATCGACTATTGGCAGATGACGTCGGAATTCCATCCCGACGAATATTGCTTCGCGTGACGATGCGGGCGCTGGCCGCAACTGCGTTCGACGGGCTCGACGCCTATCACGAGATCGACCTCGAGACCCCCGAGGCCGGTCCCGGCGAGCTGCGCATCGCGGTGCGCGCCGTCGGTCTGGGCTATGTCGATGCGCTGAACGCGCTCGGCCGTTATCAGGTCAAGCCGCCGCTGCCGCATATTCCGGGGCAGGAAATCGCTGGCGTCGTCGATGCGCTAGGGCCCGGCGTCACCGGCTGGGCAGTCGGCGACCGGGTTATGGCGCTGGCACCGCGGGCGTGCGCTGAGTTCGCGCTGGCCCGCGCGAGTGCAGCGCTGAGGGTGCCGGACGGGCTCGCCGACGTCGGGGTCGCGGTTCTGCCGATGAACTATCTGACCGCGCTGCACGGCCTCGTCGATCGCGGCAAGCTGCAGCCGGGCGAGACTTTGCTGGTGTTCGGTGCGGCGGGCGGCGTCGGCTCGGCGGCGGTGCAGGTCGGGCGGCGGCTGGGCGCGCGCGTGATCGCGGTCGCATCGACCCAGGCGAAGCGCACCTTTGCCAGCGCCTGTGGGGCGGACGCGGTGCTCGACAGCGAGGTCGAGGGTTGGCGTGACCGGCTGCGGGGCCTGCTCGGCGGCGCGCCGCTGAACGTCGTGTTCGATCCGCTTTGCGGGCCGCTGTTCGAGGCCGCGTTCCGCTCGCTCGGCTGGGGTGGGCGGCATCTGGTCGTCGGCTTCGTCGGCGGGCCGATCCCAGCGCTGCCGAGCAACCTAACCTTAATGAAGGGCGCCGCGATGGTGGGCGTTGACCTGCGCCAGTTCCAGGCGTTCGAGCCGGAGCCGGCGGTGCGGGGCTTGGCGCAACTGCTCGGCTGGGTCGCGGACGGCTCGTTGCGCCCGCCCGCCGGCAGGGTGTTTGCTTGGGACGAGGGGCGAGACGCCCTGCTCCACGCATTCAGCGGTGAGGGCTGCGGCAAGACCGTCGTTGTCGGCAGAATGGCTAGATGAAGCACTCAGCCCTGATATTTGCGAGCCAGATCAATTTTCTGCTGCTGTATAACAACCTGAGGACCGCTCGTGTGTCTCGTGGACTTACCAAGCAGACTACGATCGCAAAATATCACGTAATGGGCATATTTGAGCGTCGTAAACGTGTGCTAACTGCTACTCCAGCCAAAACCGGATCTTCTGCTTGCGACCCAGATTCGCATAAATATCCTCTTCCGCCTCACTTCAACATCGCACTCGTCGTCACATCGAGCGCCACGGCGAGCTTCTCGGCGATAGTAATCGTCGGGTTGCGCACGCCACGCTCGATATCGCTGACGTAGGTCCGGTGAATACCGGCGTCGTGCGCGAACGCCTCCTGGCTCAGCCCTTTGGCTTCGCGCAGGTGGCGCAGATTTCGACCAAGGCGGTGACGGACGTCCACGCTGTCCCACAGACGCGCCTGTCGTCGATCGTTCTACAGACGATGAGTGACATTGCGCTTGACTGTCAGCGCAAGCGGAGCGGTAGTTCATGTCGACGATCGTCGACGGGGGCCGCATGCAGCAGACGGATCAGACTACGCGGCATGAACCCGGGACAATGCGTGCGTTCGCACCGACCGCAGTGCGCTACGTCAAGCTCGGACGTGCCGGAGGCTCGAGCGCGCGGGCCTTTGCTGAAGGGGGTAATCCCGTTCCGCTTCAGTGGGGTCGAGCACCGCCTATGCGCGAGCGGCGATTGGGCTGCGGTTAAGGCGCAGCTGGCTGCCGCTGGGTGCTCGCCGAGCGGTGCCAGCCAGGGGGGTCCGCCAACTTCGCGACACCTACGCGAGCGACGCTCAGTGTCTGTGGTTTACGATCGCCGATGAACGTCTGCACTAGGCGATCGCCGAGCCTGGTGTGGTGCCGCTCGACGGTTCTGGGACCGAGCGGCCGACCCGCGTCCGTCGCGTTCTTGGCGATGCCTGGCAGCGTCACAGCGTGACCGGTGAGGCACTGACCACCCGCTCGCTGTCGTCGGCGCTGCTGCGCACCGCGAGCTACCGCATGACGGTCTGCAAGGTCGATCATCAGGACTATCTGTTGCGCCGCCTTGAACCGCGCCGGGTTCACCGGAGGCTCCAACTCCGGAGAAGGTGGAGCGATGACAAGCAAGACAACGAACAAGTATGCGCCTGAAGTTCGCGGGCGAGCGGTGCGGATG